>NZ_LLYW01000034.1 GCF_001484195.1 Thermococcus celericrescens | reverse complement strand
TCGTCGAGGGCATAAGGACCGTCGTTGAGGCCTTCTACCCGAGGCGCGTCTGGTACAGGACCCTCGACGCCCCGACCAACGAGTTCCGCGAGCTTCCGGGCGGAGAGGAGGAGCCGGACGAGAGGAACCCGATGCTCGGATGGCGCGGAATCAGGCGCGGTCTCGACCAGCCGGAGCTCCTCAGGGCCGAGTTCAAGGCCATCAAGAGGCTCGTCGACGAGGGCTACGACAACATCGGCGTCATGCTCCCGCTCGTCAGCCACCCGGAGCAGGTCAGGAAGGCCAAGGAGATCGCCCTTGAGGTCGGCCTCGTTCCGCACAAGGACGTCGAGTGGGGCGTCATGATCGAGACCCCTGCCAGCGCCTCATCATCGAGGACCTCATCAAGGAGGGCCTTGACTTCGTCAGCTTCGGTACCAACGACCTCACCCAGTACACCCTCGCCATCGACAGGGACAACGAGCGCGTCTTCAAGCTCTACGACGAGAAGCACCCGGCCGTTCTCAAGCTCATCGAGAACGTCATCAAGACCTGCAAGAAGTACGGCGTCGAGACCAGCATCTGCGGCCAGGCCGGCAGCGACCCGAGGATGGTCAAGCTCCTCGTCAGGCTCGGCATCGACAGCGTCAGCGCCAACCCAGATGCAGTCGAGCTTGTCAGGAAGACCGTCGCCAGGGAAGAGGCCAGGCTCAGGCTCGAGGCCGCCAGGAAGGCCCTCCGCGAGTGAAGCCTTCTTCCCTTTTCTCTTCGTTTCTACCATAAAGAGATACTAAAGAGAAGCAATAAACCTCCTAATGAATTCCTGAAGATCATCAAGTTTCTCTTGTGCCTCTTCTGGGGAAATTGTCTTGGCAATTTTCCACGCACGTTCTGCTTTTCCACCAGAGACCTTAATAGGGAACAATGCACCTAAATAATCGGTCCAGTCACGGTAACCCTTTGAATAGAACACCACCCCTGGATGGGCCGTGTAAAATTCTTTTAAAGTCGTGATAACAGTATCTTCATCACATACAATGCGGTAGGGTATTTTCAAGTTTCCAAACAAGCTAACGAACTGTAAGATCTCTGTTTTTCCATTACAAAGTACTAACTCAAGATTGTAGTCCTCCAATGGATACCCAAGTTTAGGAATAATTTCCAAAAGACTCAAATACTCTGAAACCCCTTCTGTTAAAATGACTCCACTTGCAAATAGGGTTCTGGTATGTTGATCTCCACGTAGAATCTTCGTTTCTTTCATATCAAGATGTTGCTTAACATCCACACCCCTTGTATGCCTATCAGTTCTATAAAAACGATAAACTTTTCCTGGTGCATCTGGTCTAAGTGCATCTCCCACAAGATAGGGGGAATGAGTTATCATTAGAACCTGATTACCTGTCGAAACTGCCTTAAGCCTTTGAGCAAGATTTCTCTGATAGACAGGATGCAAATGTAACGCGGGCTCATCAAGTAGAATGACCTTTTCTCGATTTCCGTGGATCACTGTGAGAAGATTTAAGATTTCAAAAATTCCTGATGCTGCCCTCAGGATACTATATTGTCTCATGTTTTCCACGATTATAATCTCTGGTGCACTATCTGGCGTCTTCACAACATCAAAGGATATCTTCGAATCCGATTGAAACACTTGTTCAAACTGCTCTTTTATGCTTTGATATTTTTGTCGTACTCCAAGATCAGGAGAGTTTTTAAGATAGAAGAGATAGCTAGCTAACTCAGATCCATTTCCATTATACTTCTCAACGAACTCCACAGAGTTTGGTTGGGGGTAGCTCCTAACTTCCGAGAATTTGATTATGGCATTATAGAAAAGCCTTAGTATTAGCCAGTGAAATCTCAGCATTTGACGAGAAAAATCTAAATCTGCCTGTTTAAATACCTTAGCAGCCAATGCTTTTTTGGGTTCTCTGATATCTTCTTTTTGGAATGTGGGCATTATAAGACCCTCTGACTTAGCAAGAAACAAGAGGAATATTTCAAAGGGTACTACACATGAGGTATCAAAAAGGCATTTAAGTATATACGGAACCCCTGTGTTTCGGACAAAGTCAGTATACTGAGTTTCAATAGCCTTTTCAATACTGGGAACTCCCCGAGACTCAATGTGAAGAGATTTGTCACAGGACACCCTCAGATCATCAGGATGTACTGCAAACAGAACCTCCACTGGTCCCTGTAAGAGATAATCTTTAAGGATCTTATGATGTTTACTAGCCTCCTTAGTTATGTTTACCCTGGAGAGAAAAACATTAACAGAATCAGGATTAATGGTATATGATGTAAAAAAGCTTATTTCGGGGAGGGCATCATATTCCCCAGAATATTGCCAAACAAAGACGCCAGAACTCAAAAATTCGGGGAGAGTGTTGATAAAGTGCTTAATACTCTTAACGAATAGCTCATTAACTCTCTGATTTAAAATTAGCTTATCATAGTGTCTTTCTGGACCATTATATTCTGGCAGAACATCATTGAGTTTAAAGGTGCTCTGAGCTATCCCCCTGTCCAACTCACTAAGGTACCTGTCAAAATAGCACTCAAAAAATTCCCGTATAGCCTTTTTCTCACCATCATCAAATTCCACCCAAATCTTAATTTCTGCCTGCTCATTGGTTGGATCATGTAGATACTCCCGAATATCTTTAGCTTTTAACTTGTTGTCAATGATATCCATCAGAAATTGAATTACTCGAAAAAGGTTAGTTTTCCCTGCATTATTTGGGCCGACTATGACATTGAAATTCTTATCAAGTTCAAGTTCAAACTCATCATATGAGAACAGATTTTTAATGTAAATCCCGGTAATCCTCATTTACGAGACCACCCAAAGTACTACTTAGCCTAGGAATTTAAGCCTTTTGGTTTTGAGAAGCAAAATAGCTGGCTCTTTTATCCACCATAAGCCTTTTATACACACGTTTCGATAGCCATCTCAATGAGGCGTGAAGTGGAGGCAATGCGAGAGCAGATTATCAGCGGACCCATAGCCAAGACTCTCATCGTGCTAGCCTATCCTCTAATCGTAAACCAGCTCGTTCAGGTTCTGTACAACCTCACCGACACATACTGGCTGGGCAAGCTTGGAAGGGAGGAGCTTGCCGCCCCGGGAACGGCGTGGCCGCTGGTATGGTTTTTCATGGCCATAGGAATGGGGTTTGCAACCGCCGGCTTCGCCTTCGTCAGCCAGTACGTCGGGGCCAGAGAGTACGACAAGGCCAACCGCGCGGCGGGAGCACTCTACTCCCTCATGATGCTCTTCGCGATTGGAGTTGGGATATTCGGCGTCATCTCCGCCCCGTATCTCCTCGAGTTCATGAACGTGAGCGATACCGTCTATCCCTACGCACTCAACTACACCCGCGTCATCTTCGCTGGAATACCCTTCGCCTTCACACTCTTCGCCTTCAACTTCCTCCTGAGGGCTATAGGCGACACCAAAACACCGGTCAAGATAAACATAGCCACCGTGCTTCTTAACTTGGTCCTAGACCCCTTCCTAATATTCGGCTGGGGGCCGTTTCCGGAGCTTGGAGTCGTCGGTGCTGCCGTAGCCACGATGTTCTCCAACAGCCTCGGCTCGCTCGTTGGCGGATACCTGCTCTTCAAGGGAAAGGTGGGAATACACCTAACAATAGAGGGCCTGAAGCCGGATTGGGAGTTCTACAAGCGCATCTTCCGCGTAGGCATACCCTCGAGCATAGGCTCGTCCACCACCGCCCTCGGCTTCGTCATCCTCACCAGGATAATCTTCACCCTGGGCGGCCAGTTCGGAGACGCCGACGTGGCCTTTGCGACCTACTCCATAACCAACAGGCTCACCAACTTCATGTTCGCCTTCTCGGACGGAATAAGCATGGCCATGGGTACGATGGTCGGCCAGACCGTTGGGGCAAAGCTCTACGAGAGGGCCAAAACCATAGCTGAGAAGACAATGGCGATAAACTTTGCCATCCTGAGCGTTGGGACGCTCCTCTTCGCCATCTTCCGCGTCGAGATATTCAGCTTCTTCATCAAGGACCCGGCGATAATAGCGGAGAGCGCGAAGGTCGTCAAGTACTTCTCCGCATCGCTACCCTTCTTTGGCATATTCTCGGCGGTAAACAACGTCTTCCAGAGCTCCGGCCACACCAAGAAGAGCATGGTGCTAAGCATGCTCCGCCTCTGGGGGCTGAGGCTTCCCCTCAGCTACGGCCTTGGAATCCTCGTGAAGGACACCGCCGGAATGTGGCTGGGAATGGGCCTGAGCAACGTTCTCGGCGCGGTTGTTGCTCTCGCCTGGTTCCTGACCGGGAGCTGGATGAGCCGCATCATAGAGGAGGGGCACTCCCAGAGACGCTGACCTCCTCTCCGCCTGGCCGAGGTTCGGCTTAACCCCTCGCCAGTGACGGGGAGGTTTTCGGGCTCTCATCCACCTACTCCCGTCGCCGGTTTCGGTTCAGCCCGAGGGCTCGGCCTTGAACCCGTTACCCCTACCGCCAGACCGGATTGGGGTTATCGCTTAAGGCCACTCATCAGGTTTCAAACCGCTCGAAAGCGGTTTTTGAAAGGACGCTTTACGGCGTCTTCCTCCCGAGGACGGGAGGACACGCTGAAACCCTCTTTGAGTGGCCCCTCCGAGACCTTACTACACCTTGAAGTTTAAAGGGGTTTCGACTGTTGGAAGGCTGGATTACCGATTACGGCACCCCCCTAAAGGGCAAGGCTTTCAAAGAAAAAAGTAAACCTTTTATCATTCAGATGCAGAGCATTATCAGGTGAACCCCTTGGGAACCAGGCGCCTCACCCTCATGCTCATAATCCTGGCCGTTCTGACGGTCGTAGCCGGGAGCGTCACTCATCACGCCCCGTACACTCCCCCACCGGACGAAGAGGGACAGAAAACCCTCAACGAGCGGCCATTAATCCTCGTCCACGACGTTACCCCGTATTACTTCGATGACCTCAGGCAGATTATAGCGGTTCTCGATGAGTACAACTACTCCAACAGGACCGTTCTTTTCGTGATTCCGGTCTTTGACACCACCCACTACGGGGACGAGTGGAGCCTCCGGAACCACCCCGATTTTGTGAACTATCTCCACGAACTCCAGCGGAGGGGCTACCGGGTGGAGCTCCACGGCTACGAGCACACCTACCACGAGTTCAACTGCTCCTACGAGACGGCAAACGAGAAGCTTGACAATGCCACCGCCCTAATGAATTCCCTCGGGTTCGGCAACCTCACCCTTTTCCTCCCGCCCGCGTGGGCGCTCAACAACGAATCCCTCCGGGCCATTCTGGAGCACAACCTCACCGTTGTCATGCCCAACTGGCTCATACTTCCCAACGGAACCCGGCAGAGGATATGGAACCGTGAGTACACGTGGTACATAGGCGAGAACCAGGTGGATGACAGACTGTCCGTCGCTCTCCATGACTACAGGAAAGCATCTGAGGATGGGATTCCCTTCTATCTCTCGGTTCATCCGGGAGTGGTCAACCGGGGGGGCGGGCTTGACTTCCTGAGGGCGTTTTTGAGGACAATCTGCGGCCAGAAAAAATCATAAACCTTTTATAGCAGCGTTTCGATTGCGGTCTGAGTGAAGATGAAGGGTGAGAAAATCCAGAGAATGAGGGACCAGATACTGAACGGCCCGATAGAGAAAACCCTCCTCATCCTCGCGGGACCGCTCATAGTAAACAACCTGGTTCAGGTGGTGTACAACATAACGGACACCTTCTGGCTGGGTAAACTCGGGAGGGAGGCGCTCTCAGCCCCGGGAACGGTCTGGCCGATAATAGGAACGCTGATGGCCCTTGGGTTGGGCTTCACAACGGCGGGCTTCGCCTTCGTGGGGCAGTACATAGGCGCTGAGGAGTACGAAAAGGCAAACCGCTCCGCGGGGGCGCTCTACTCACTCATGACGTTCTTCTCGGTCGCGACGGCCGTGACAGCTCTCCTGATCCTCCCATACGCCCTCCACTTTATGCGCGTGAGCGAGAACGTGTACCCCTACTCCCTGACCTACGCCACCATAGTTTTCCTTGGACTGCCGTTCTCCTTCGCGTTCATGGCCTTTGGTGCCTCATGAGGGCCGCGGGCGACACAAAGACGCCCGTCAAGATAACGCTCCTCACCGTGCTGATAAACATAATCCTGGACCCCCTATTCATCTTCGGCTGGCTGGGCTTTCCGGAGCTCGGCGTGGCGGGGGCGGCGCTGGCGACCGTTATAGCCAACGTCGTGGGAGCGGCTATTGGACTCTACCTCCTCTTCACAGACCGCGTTGGGATAAGCCTGAGGGTTGAGAGCCTCAAGCCAGACTTTGAATTTTACGGAAAGCTCTTTCGGATCGGCCTCCCATCGAGTATAGGCCAGTCCGCAAACAGCTTTGGATTCGTGATACTCACGAGAATCATCTTCGGCTTCGGCGACGTTACCTACGCGGCCTACACCATAACCACCCGCCTCGTGAACTTCCTGACGGGCATATCTAGGGGTATAAGCATGGCGATGGGAACCATGATAGCCCAGAACGTCGGGGCGGAGAACTACGGGAGGGCAAAGAAGATAGCGGAGAGGACGATGGTCATAAACTTCGCGATAGCCAGCCTTGCCATAGCCGTCATCGGACTCTTCCGCGTCGAGGTGTTCCGCTTCTTCCTGAACGATCCGGCGGTCATCAGGGAGAGCGAGGTGGTTCTCAAGTACTTCCTGATTTCCGTGCCCTTCTTCAACGGCATCTTCATAGTCGTGAACAGAACCTTCAGCTCCGCAGGCCATACCAAGAAGAGCATGGCCCTTGGAATATTCCGTCTCTGGGGACTGAGGATTCCCCTCAGCTACGCCTTCGGCTACGTTCCAGCCCTGGCTTTCTCCGTAATGGTACCGATTGTCCACTGGATCATCTCCGTTAGAATTCCCCTCGCGGAGCTCTTCGACTTCACGAGCAAGGGTGTGTTCTTCGGCATGGGAATGAGCAACTTCATAGCGGCGATAGTGGCCCTTGCCTGGTTCCTGAGGGGGAGCTGGATGAGGCGGATAATCGGGGAAGAGTCAAAAACAGATGCATCGATGGACTGATTTGTCATGCGGAAGGCTAGTGAACTACCCCGCCCTTACGGACGGGGTTTCGTGAGGAGTGAGACCACCCCAAGGTAGCCCCACCCTCACAGGCCGGTTCACACGGCCACTACCGGCTATCGCCCGAACGGGCGAATCGCCGGCTACCTTCCTCAAAATATTCAACGCCCCATTCACGTCGGCGTTAATTAAAGTCCCAGTCGAGGACTGAAACAAACCCCTCCTAACCCGCCTCCCGAGGTATTCCTCCTTTTTCTCAATCGGCTCCAAAGCGAGGGCGTCAGCCTTACTCGTGTAGGCCTCATCAACCTCAACGTAGTTAATCCCGTAACGCTCGCACTTGGCCCTCAACTTTCGCTTAAAAAGGCCGAACGGAATGTACTGGAAATTCTGGTTGTTCTTCCTCCCAAGGTTAGCGTTCTGTTTTATCCCCTTCAATTCGCCAATGACAATGTTGCCAATTCCGTTTTCGAGGCAGTAGTTCACGATGTGGCTTACAGCCTTGTTTATAAAGTCGTTAATCACGTTCCTCCCCTTCCTCAAAAGGTAAGCCATCTTCTTTCCGAACTTTACGCCCTGCTTGTCATATTGACTCTGGAGGCGGGCTCTCTCCTTGTTCCACCACCGGTTGAAGCTCTTCAACCCCCGGCCTTCAATAATGAAGGCCGTCCCGGTGGTGGAAACGCAGGTGGCGAAGTTGTTAACCCCCAAATCGATGGCGAGGTATTTTGAGTAGTCCAGCTCCCTCTTCTCGGGTTCGACCTCGTAAACGTACTCGATTTCGAACCATAACGCGTTGTATCTCGGCAGGATGCGGACTTCCTTTATCCTGTGGCTCCTGACGTTCTTCGGGAGGATGAATTCGAGGTGCTGAACCCCGTATTTTCTGGCGAAGTTCCTGCCGAGGGACAGGATTATCCTGTCGCCCTTGACTCTGAAGGATTGGTAGGGGAAGATGAGGACGAACTGACCGTCCTTGGGAAGGTATTTCGGTGGCCTTACCGGGCGGTTGTAGTTTCCTTTTTTCCGCTCGTTGAGGACGTGGAAGAAGGAGCGGAAGTTCCTCTCCACGATTTTCATCGTTTGCTGTGCCGCTTGACTCGGCAGGAGTTTGTAAGGCTCACTGTCCTTCACGAGGTGATAAGCTTTGGCATAGGGCAGAAAAGTGCCGTTCAGCTCGTAGTGTTGTTTGACCGTGTAAAGGGTCAGGTTGTAGAGGCTTTTGGATAGGTGGGTTAGTATTCTGAGGATTTTGTAGGTTTTCTTGTCAACCCTGAGGTGGTTCTTTTGGGTGAGGTACGTTGAAGAGCACCTATTATTTTTTAATAGGTTTCGTATTTAAGGCTCTCGGGCTTTCATCCCCTCCCTTTCGGAAGGGGTCTTCCACCCAAAAACAGATAAACCTTCCGCCCCAAGTGGCGAATGGTGGGAACATGAAGAGGGACGAACGCTGGGAAGGTGTTTACTCCTTCGAGGACAGCCCCTTCATCATGGAAATACTGACGGAGCTCAGGGACGAGAGAACCGGACCGATAGCCTTCAGAAAGGGCCTCGTTAAGCTCGGCCGCTACATGGCCTACGAGCTGACGAAGACCATGGAAATCGAGAAGATCCCCATAAAGACCCCGCTCGAAGAAACTGAGGGAACGCTGATAAAGGACAGGCGCAACGTCATCATAATCACGGTCCTCCGCGCGGCGATACCCCTCATGGAGGGCCTCATCAAGGTTCTCGACCACTCCAGGGTCGGCATCGTATCCGCCTCCCGCAGCAAGGCCCCCAAGTTTGAGATAGAGATGAAGTACGTTAAGGTGCCCCAGGTAAAGCCGGACGACACGGTTATCCTAGCCGACCCCATGATAGCGACGGGCTCAACCCTCATCAAGGTTCTCGACGAGGTCAAGAAGTACGGGAATGCCAAGCGCTATGTCATAGTTGGCGTTCTGGCAGCACCGGAGGGGATAAGCAGAATAAAGGAGGCCCACCCGGACGTTGAGATATTCGTAGCGGCGATAGACAGGGAGCTGAACGAGAAGGGCTACATACTCCCAGGCCTCGGCGATGCCGGAGACAGGGCCTTTGGTGCGCCGATCAAGATTTGAATCGCTCTTAATCCTTTTCTTGATTTGGATAACAGCACTCTTTTAGGTATAAATCAAATGAACACAGAAGAACCCTGTAAATGAAGTGATGGCAGAAATGTATTTAATGAATTTGTGCTGGCGGGCCGGACGGGATTCGAACCCGCGGCCACGGGGTTAAAAGCCCCGCGCTCTAACCAGGCTGAGCTACCGGCCCACATCCGATGGGATAACTGCAGAGAGGTTTTATAAGCTTTGCCCTGAAACTTTGCCTGCGCAAAGTTTCATCAAAGTTTGTGATTCCTCTGTAGGATTCACCAGTCAATAAGGATTTTCGTTAAAATCTGCAATTTTGGCTGGATTCACTCTAAGAAGGCAAGCTATCGACAGGTTCGGCTTTTTTAGCGCTCCGAAGGAGCGTGGGTTGAAGTTGAACCCGTCAAAAAGCGCCCTTTTGGCGATAAATCCAAATATACAATCCACCATTAAAACAGAAAAATCCACACGATTGGCCAACCAGAAGGAATCACCAACTTTTGATCAAACTTTTGCAGGGCAAAAGTTTGTTAGAATGGCGCCCGGGTCGGGATTTGAACCCGAGTCACGGGAGTGACAGTCCCGTATGATGGGCCTGGCTACACCACCCGGGCGTGTGAGTGGCCGGCGGCGTCCCCGGTTTCCCGCCCCCTCTCGGAGGGCAGTACCGCCGGGATCGCTGGCGGGCTTAACTTCCGGGGTCGAAACGAGACCGGGTGTGACCCCGCCGCTATGACCGCCGTACCGCTATTGACCTCCAGACTTGGGTTTATAAATTTTACGGTTTAGTCACGGGGCCACCGCAGGATGTTTTTCAACACCACGTACCAGTGATGTTCAGTGAAGGCCCTGCAGATTCCCCCGAACAAATCCCCTTCACAACGGAGGGGCAGATTCAGCCGACACCCATCGTTAAAGGAAGAGTTCAGAAGGTAAACCCTATATACCTCCACACCTAAGATAATGGAACAGGGGTGATAATAATGGGACTGCTCGAAGACAAGGCACTCGTGGAAGCGGCCCTCTTCGTTTCTGGAAGGCCCCTGAGCGTCAAGGAGCTCTCAAGGGCGCTCGGTATAAGGTCACTCGACTACCTAGAAAAGCTCATCGAACTTATAGCCGCGGAGTACGCCGAGAGAAAGAGCGCCATAGAGGTTGTCAAGGTTCTGGGGGACAAGTACGTCATGCAGGTGAAGCAGGAGTACAGCCAGCGTGTCGTCCATCTAATGCCCAGGCCGGACCTCAGGACGGGCGAGCTGAAAACCCTCGCGCTCATAGCCTACCTCCAGCCTATAGAGCAGAGCAAGGTGGTAAAGCTCCGCGGGAGCCAGGCGTACGAGCACATAAGGAAGCTCCTCGAGATGGGTCTCATCTATGCCGAGCCGTACGAGCGGACGAAGCTCCTCGGAACGACGCCAAAGTTCGCCGAGCTCTACGGGTTCCCTGAGAACGACCCCAACATAATCAAGGAAGCCTTCAGGAAGGTGGTTCACGCCGAGTACAGCGACCTCATAGCGAAGCTCGACGGAAGGGGCAATGAAGAGTCCGGGGACTCCGAAGAAAACCCCGGTGAAGCCGCCGAAGTCGGAGAATCCGGCAGTGTCGAAAAGGTTCCTGAGGCCGGGGAGTGATTCCTTGGCCCCCAAGTCCCCCTATTTCTGCCCACGGGAGAAAAACAGGGCCTGTTTCTTGAAAAATCCCTTCAGGAGGGGTTTGGAGAAAGGTTTAAATACCCGAACCCACAATTACCATCAAGGTGAGTGTTATGGGAGTACTGACCAAAGAGCAGATTATCGAGATGATCGAGGGGCAGAAGGGCCTTTCGAGGGATGAAATCGAGGAAAAGATAGCCCAGATAGCAGTCCGTGAGGGCATCTCTGAGCACGCCGCGGCCGTTATGCTGGCCGAGGAGCTCGGGGTCAACCTTGAGGGAAGGGAGGAGCTCCTCCACATAGCCGACCTCGTGCCCGGAATGACCGGCGTTAACGTCGTTGCGAGGATAATGAGGAAGTACCCGCCGAGGGAGTACAAGAAGAGGGACGGCTCAACCGGCCACGTGGCCAACCTCATAATCTACGACTCAACAGGCAAGACGCGGCTCGTTCTCTGGGACAGCCTCGTCGCCAAGTACTACAACGAGCTCAACCCCGGAGATGTCATCAAAATAATCGACCCCAGCGTGAGGGACGGCAGGAACGGTATAGAGCTCCACGCCAACTTCAGGACGAGGATAATCCCGAACCCGGAGGATCCAAGGGCCGAGGAGATACCCCCGCTCGAGGAGGTCAGGAGCTACAACTATCAGAGGAGGAAGATAGGGGACCTCATGGGAGGGGAGAGGTTCGTAGAGGTTCGCGGAACCGTGGCGAAGCTCTACCGCGTGACGGTCTACGACGCCTGCCCGCAGTGCAGGAGGAAGGTGGACTACGACCCGACCACGGAGTCATGGATATGCCCGGAGCACGGCGAGGTGAAGCCCACGAAGATAACCATAGTGGACTTCGGCCTCGACGACTCGACTGGATACATAAGGACAACCCTATTCGGAGACGATGCCGCGGAGCTGATCGGCAGGGACCCTGAAGAGATAGCCGAGAAGCTCAGGGAGCTTGTTGAGAGCGGTTTGACACTCAGGGAAGCTGGAAGAAAGCTCGCGGAGGACGAGTATTACTACCTGCTGGGCAGGGAGATAGTCGTCAGGGGCAACGTCGTGGACGACAAGTTCCTGGGACTCATGCTGAAGGCCTTCGGCTGGGACGAGGTCGATCCGAGGCGCGAGATAGCCCGGGTGAGGGCCGAACTGAAAAAGGCCCTAACGGAGCTTGAGGGTGGTGAGTGAAATGGAGGAAGTCAGGTTCAGGCGTAGAAAGCCCGCCGTCGAGAGGCGGATAAGCGAGATACGCGACGACGATACGAGGATTTCACTCATCGGCAAAGCATTTAAGGTCGATAAGATGGACTACACCTTCTGGCTCGACGACGGAACCGGCGTAATACTCATAGAAAGCGAGGAGAACGTCCTCCCCTCGGAGGGTCAGGTGGTCAGGGTCATAGGGCGCGTGATAAGGAACGAGGAGGAAACCCACATCTACGGCGAGGTCGTGCAGGACTTCAGCGGCGCCGACCTGGACGCCCTTGAGGAGATAAGGGAGCTCGAAAGGAAGGTTCTGCCCAGGGTGGAGGGCATCGTGGAGTTCTTTGGGGGTGAGGAGATATGAAGAAGCGCCTGCCAGCGAGCAGGGTCTACATCAGGGACATCATCGACGGCTACTACGTCAGGAGTGAGGGCGACTTCGAGCCGAACTACCTGATAACCAAGGACGCCAGAAAGGTTTACCGCGTCAAGGTTGTCGCCACGGTTGTCCGCGAGCCGGTGATAAGCGAAGACGAGACCTACGGCAAGCTCCAGATCGACGACGGGACCGGAACGATATGGGTTCTCGGCTTCCGCGACGACACGCGCTTTGTGAGGCTCGTGAAGAAGGGTGACCTCGTGCAGATAATCGGAAAGGTCGGGGAGTGGCGTGAGGATAAGCAGATACTCGTTGAAGGAATAACCAAGGTCGAGCCCAACATGTGGATACTCCACCGCTTCGAGGCCCTCAAAGAGAAGGTTGAGCACGCAAAGAAGGCCCGGATCGCCTTTGAGATATACGACAAGTACGGCATCACCGCGAAGGCAAAGGTCATCGCCAAGAACCGGGGCGTGAGCGAGGAGATGCTGATAACGATAGACGAGCTCTACACCATGATGCTTGAGCAGAGGAGCACGGAGGAAGCTCTGTTTGAAGAGGAGGAAATCATCGAAGCCGAAGAGGCCAAAGAGGAGAACCCTGAGCTCGAGAAAGCTAAGAAAGAAGTCCTCAATCTGCTCCAGGAGAAGGGCAAAGCGCTCTCCCACAAGTTCATCGTCAAGAAGCTCTCCTCCGACTTCGATGAGGAGCTCATCGAGGACGCAATCACCCAGCTCCTCGCGGATGGGGATATATACGAGCCGGAAATAGGCTACTACGAACCCCTCTGACCATTCTCTTTTTAACTCAGAGCACTGGAAATAGGAGTCTGACCTCCTTCCCGCCGTGAGGGGCGAGGGTTCGGCTTAACCCCTCGTTAAAGGCGGAGAGGTTTGAGGGGTCTCATTCAAACCCACTAAAAAGCGGGTCTTCGACCCCTCCGGGACGGTCTTCCCCCCAATTACCCCTCCTCTGAGCGTAAAGCCCGCTCAGACTCGGGGTTATCGTTCCCACAGCCCTCTTCAAAATATTGAAAGCTCCAACCAAGTCTGAATTGAAGACAAGCCCCATCACGGGACACTTAAATAACCCACGAAGGAAGCGAGCCCCTCGTGAGGCTTCCCGCAGACGGGACAACGCTTAGACGTGAAAGCCTCATCAACGACAATAACACTAATACCATACTCTTCGGCGACTTCCTTGAGCCGTTTTATTACCGTGTTGAACCGCCACACGTGGGAGAGAATGAAATTCTGCTTCCTGCCCTTATCAGAGTTCCTGCTAATGCCCTTCGGATAACGACCACAATCCTGCTAACACCCAACTGGTAGAGCTTTTCAACTGTTTGCCTTACCACCGTGTTAATGTAGTGCCTCGCTTGGAGTTTAGCCTTCTCGTGCATTCCTGAGAGTTTCTTACTCTTCTTTGCCCCGCTTTTGTTGATTTTGGACTGGTAATCCGCTATTCTCTTCCGCCAGTAAAAATCAATGCTCTTAAGCGGTCTCCCATTCACTAAGAAACTCTCCCCGTTTTCGAGGTAGACAGCCATTAAATTGTTTACTCCTAAGTCTATTCCAGCCGAAAGGCTGCCCAAAGGTTGTCTTGGGAGTTCAACCCATTCTTCACCCCGAAGTTTCTCCTTTACCGTGTAGCTGATGTGAGCATGCCACTTCCGCCTTATTGGGTCATAAGTTATCTCCAAGCGGCCCTGTTTGCCCTTGAGGTGGATTCTCCCTTTAAACTGGACTTCCAGTCTTTTGAACTTTCCGAGACCCTTAAGGATTAACTTATTTCCCTCAATCCTGTATTGGTCGTTTCTGAGGACTATTAAGCCTCCTTCTTTGATGTAGTTTGGGGGTTTGGGTTTGAGCCAGTTGGGGAGTTCCCCGTTTCTCTTGTTCCTAATGAGTGAGAAGAATGAGCGCCAGGCCTCAGCGTTCTTTCTTGCTATCTGCTGAACCGTTGCCGAGCCTACCTCGGCCTTAAACTCTTCATAAACTATTTCCTCGGTTTTTAGGAAATCAACAGGCTTTTCCTCGGAGAACTCCTGCCTGCGAAGATAGTTTACTTTGTTCCAAACTTTCGAGCTAATTTGGGCTAACTCTTTGAGGGTTTTCTCTTGAGCCTTTGAAGGCTGGAGTTTTATCGTTACGCTCCTCTTCATTCCTCTTCGCTCTCGACTTTTTTAATCCAGAGCTTCATGGCTTCAGTTACGGCTACTCCCAAGGCTCCTCGGATTTTCCCATATTTTTTCCTCACGAGTTCTCTGAATTTTTTCTCAACCTCATCATCAACGGAGACATTAATAACCCCCATTAATCAACACCAATCTACATTAGTATGGTTTGATTTAAAAGCTTTTTGATGGTGTGCTTTCCTGCCTTCAGGCTGGTCTTTCGATTACTGCATCCCCGCCCTAAAGGGCGAGGCTTTCAAAAGAAAAAAGTAATGGAGCTCAGTACTGCTCCCTCATCGTCCTTATGACCGGGTCATGGATGAGCGTCGAGGTTATGCTGTCCACCATCCGGAAGAACTCGTCGCGGCCCTTCTCGAGGGGCATGTTCTCCAGCCGTATCAGCTCGCAGCCGCTTCCGAGAATCCACTTGCCGAGGAGTATCTTCTCCCTGCCCCCCTTTCTGAGGTCCAGCCTGGCGAGACCGTAGGGTATGTCGGCGGTCCACCAGTTGGCCCTGAACGTAACGCTCCAGCCCGCATTCTCCACGGCCTCAACGAGTTTCTCAATGGTCATGCCGGGCCCATAGGGCGTTTTGAACGTAACGACGGTCCAGAGACCGTCCCCATCAAGCGCACGTGCAAGTTCATCCTTAAACTCCATGAACTTCACCTCCAGTTCTCGTTTCTCATGGTTCAGACCAGCGCCGCAACCAGGAAAGCCATCACGGCGAGGAATATGCTCACCTTCAGCAGCTTCTGGGAGCTGTGGGCCGCTTCCCTCTCCTGGGAGCGGAGTATGAGGTATGCCGCGTAGAGGATTATAAGGTCAACCGGCACCATCGCGTAGTAGCCGAGACCGACCCCCGCCGTTATCGGGAGGAAAGACGCCACCACCGTCAGCACCGCAAAGGCCGCACCGAGGTAGGCCGCGTTCCTCTTCCCCCACACTATGGGCAGGGTTCTGGCGCCCTTCGCAAGGTCACCTTCAATGTCCTCTATGTCCTTTATAACCTCGCGCGCCACGTTGACTAGGAAGGCACATACCGCCAGGTAGCCGGCCAGGCCGAGGTGCTCAACGGAGACCGCACCGTAAAGCGGCGTCGCACCGGTCAGGGACGCAACGACAAGGTTGCCGACGAAGGGCAGAGGCTTGAGCTTCCAGGCGTAGAGGAACATGGCGGCGTACGCCACAAGGGCCAGCAGGAAGGCGTAGACGTTTATCATGTAAGCGAATACCAGCCCCACCGCGAAGAGCAGCAGGGAGTAGTAGATCGCCGTTCTCCTGCCCATGGCGCCCCTGGGGAGCGGTCTGTCAGGACGGTTTATTTTATCTATCTCGTAGTCAAAGTAGTCGTTTATGGTGTTGCCTCCAGCGCACCCTAGGGTGACCACTAGGAAGACGAGAGCCGTCGTTAGGGCGTCGGGGAGGTGGCCCACCGCCACGATCGACCCGAGGACACCCACCACTCCGGCCAGGGCGCAGTTGTGGGGCCTGGTTATCTCGATGAAGGCCTTGAATTCCATTAGGCTCACCTAATTCGATTAGGTTATTGACTTAAAAATCTTTGCTACAGCTCCTCCCGCCTGAGGAGACCAAGTTCCTCGCCATTTTCAAACACCTGTATACGGCCAAAGCGCAGTTCTGCCGCATTCTCAACCTCTTCCTCAGAGAGGGGGGTGAGGACCTGAGCCTTCATTCCGCTGAAGTTTATCCACTTCAGTATGCCAACACCCATGCAGAACCCCTCCCCGTCTATGAAACCCACGAGGAGGTTGCTCAGCCTCTCAAAATCAACGGTGTGGAGGGCCGGGCGGACGTACTGCCTCGAAAAGCCCTCAGCATCGACCTTGACGACGGTGTAGTGCTCCCCCTTCCACCCAGCCACCACGAGCCACTTGAAGAGCGTGGAGAGCAGTTCGCGCTCCTCCTCTGTCAGGGGCCTGCCGCGGAAGAGCTCCGTACCCCCAGGAATCACCTTCGTCAGATCCACCTCAACAGTCCTGGAGTTCGAAAAGTATGCCCTCCACTTTTCCCGCCGGACTTCCCTGCGTTCCCGGCGCGAGTGTTCCCTCGCGGCGGGGCTGACCGAGAGCATGACGACCTCACCGTACGGGGCGAGGACCTTACGCAGGTATTCCATCTCCCCTGCCCGCTCAAGCAGAACGATGAGATCCGGCCTAACGAGTTCGGCTTTGAGGCGCTTCAGCTCAACTCCTGCCCCCGTGACGAAGCCGGTGGTGTCTATCAGGACGACGTCCGCCTTTTCGGCGGCGATGTCCGTGAGCCTCTTAACCCCCACTGCCATCTCACCGACGTACTGGCCCGGGGTGGTTGTTCCTATGAAGTAGTGGGCGTGTCCCCTGAGTTCGCTTGGACTGGAGAACGGCCCGTCCACAAAGGCAAGGCTGACCGTTGCGGGCGGTAGGATTCCCTTCTGACCAACGTCGCTGTCCACAATCGCGACCCTAAGACCCCTCTCAATGAGGCCGTTGGCCAGGAACGTGAGGAGCGTCGTCTTGCCGCTGTCGGTTCCCCCAACGAGCATAACCCGAAGGGGCCGGTCTCTGGAGGACAGTTCATCGAGAAGGACGAAACGGTCCTCCGGGACATCCGTGGTGTATCCCGCCTTGTTCATGGGGGCACATTGGAAAGAGAAATTAAAAAGATAACTGCGGGCACATCCGGGAACAACCCAGCATCTCGAAGGGAACCTATATCCTTCGGCCGGGATACGAAGCCCGAGAAGGAAAGGCAGAACATATACAATGAAAAGACTTATAAGACGTGCTATATGCCACAGAATATAGGCCAACAAAAATTTGACATTGGCCCGGAAAATCGTTGGTTTAATAAACGTGTAAATAGGAATCATGCAAAAGGAGGTTTAAAAATGGAGGAAAAGGCAACCCTTACCCCGAGGCAGATCAAACTGCTCAGGAAGTTCCACGAGGAGGGCAAGACCATAGAGGTTCACACCGTTGAGAAGACCCAGGATGAGCTTGCGGACGAGCTCGGGATAACCAGGCAGGCTCTCAGCAACCACCTCAAGGTTCTCAAGGAGCTGGGCTACATAAGAACCGGAAGAGGCTTCATAGACCTAACCGACAGGGCCCTTGACCTTCTCGGCGAGAAGAAGGGCGATGTGTTTGTGTTCGTGAGAATAGAGCCCACGAAGAGGAGGCAGGTTTACGAGGCGATAAAGAGGCTCAAAATAAAGAAGATATACCGCGTCACCGGTGACATAGACCTCATCATTGAGGCAGACAAGACCCGCCTCGACGAGATACTCGAGGAGATATCCTCACTCGACGGCGTCAAGGAGACCATCACCCACATCGTTCTCGAGGTTCTCTGACTCCGTTTCCGCGGAGGGCCGCTTCCTGCCCCCCTCAAGCTTTTTCTCCATGAGCTTCCTCAGCTCAAGAAGGTTCTTCCCGAACTTGGCGGATATCGGTATGAAGGTCTCGGGTACCTCGCTGTAGGGAACGCCGAACTTCTCCGCCAGGAAGTTTATGGTCCTCTGGAGGTTCCTTATCTTGTCCATCTTGTTGACCGCGACTATCACCGGAATCCCCAGTTCCCTGAGGAAGACATAGAACTCCACGTCGATAGGTATCTCCCCGCGCTTCTCCCAGCGCTCTATTATCTCCGGGGCGGCTTTGCCGTCAACCACCAGAACCGCCAGCTCTATCTCCTCGGCGTTGTCCTCGATGAAGTGAACTATCTCGTCCTTGATCCTCTCCTGCTTCGCCTTTGGAACGCCGCTCATGAAGCCGAAGCCGGGCATGTCCACTACCAGCTTCCCGCGCCAGTTTATCTCCACGGGCTTTCTGGTAACCCCTGGCCTCTTGCCCCTCTTGACCCACTTGCCGGTCAGGCGGAAGATGAGCGTGCTCTTGCCAACGTTAGAACGCCCCACGAATATTATCATCCATCTCACCATAAGCGATGGGACTTTTTGCTTTATAAGGCTTGGCGGAAAAGTTAAGTAGGCGAAGGAATAAGTCCCACCGGTGGTGTTTTATGGTAGAGGGTAGTGAAGCTAAAGCCAACCAGCTCATCAACAAATTTGTCATATCTCTGATCGACGGGAAAATACTGGGCTTTGTGACGGACATAAACGTCGAGGTTGAAGGCGATCAGTTCTACTTCATCCTCAAGATGAAGGAAGTCGAGAACCTAGGTAAGGGTCAGAGTATGTTCTCCAGCGAGAGGAAGCTCAAGATAAGACCGAGCGATATAGTCAACGTTGGTCCTGACGTCATAATCCTCGGAAACGGTAAAGTCCCACCCCTTCGGGAGATCGAGAGGCTCAACCAGATAGCCGAGGAGTACAACGCCCTGGTGAGGGAGCTCGAAACCAAGGAAAAAGCCATTGAAAAGCTCAAGGAGGAGAACTACGGCCAGACCAAGCAGCTGGATGAGCTCCAGCGCGAACTCAGGAAGCTGCAGATCATGAAGGAGGACTTCGAGCACCTCAAGGAGCAGCTGGTAAGGCAGGAGGGCCAGCTCGAGATGGCCAAGGAATACATACGGCTCCTGGAGGGCCTCAGGCACGACATAGACAAAATAAAAGAGGACGTTGACAGGCTTCTGCAGACCCGGCTGGAGGAAGTTGTTAGGGGAATAATCAACGAAGAGCTTAACGCAAGGGGATTAAAGAAGACGAGCTTCATTTAGCTGAAGAGCTGCGGACCAAAGGCGTGCAGGAGTATCTCCAGGGCCACGAGTATGAGCGTCACCGCAATGACGCCCCTCGGGCTTATCTTTATCGCCCTGGTGTCCTCGTCGAAGAACCTCATGAGACCGGCACCGGTCGGGGGAAGTGTGGTCTTCTCCTTTGCCATTTTCTCTCACCTCTTAAAGGAGGTAGGGTTCTCCAATATATAAAAAAGTTGTGATTGACACCCTCCAGAGCCCCGCCCCGTGCCGAAGCATGATTTACAAACATCAAGATTTTTGATGACAATGTTTATAATAATATAAGGACGAGCATCCAAACAGCAGGTTCTGTCTGGGTGAATCCCAACCGGAGCGCCCGGAAGCCAGCGACCCTTCTCACCCAGCGGCGCTCCCTCTGGCAAGAACGTATGAAATTTGATTGATACCTGGGAGGTGTCCGTATGCCGATGTACCTCGTCACCCACCACTATTCAAGGGAAGAGAGCATCAAAGCAACTAAGGAAGCGGCCGATTTCTTTAGGCGATTGCCCCCCACGGGTGATATTGAGTTCATGGCCTCGTACAACTTCAACGGCGGGAGCTACACGATATGGCGGGCCCAGAACAGAGAAGCCCTCGAAGAATACATGAAAACAATAAACGCCCCAACCTTCCATAAGAACATGGAGATCACCGAAATAGTCCAGAGTTATCCTCCAACGGTTGAGTACACCATCAGGCTTTGGGAGATGTTATACCACCTCAGCGGTGGCTGATCATCCAGTTTATTTTAGAGGAAACTTTTTAAAGGCCAAGCCACACCGCTCACTGGATAAGGGGTTTACCCAATGAATCCCGCTAATGACATAGGAGGTGGGAGGAAATGGCGACCTTTAAGCTCGTTATATCCAACCCGAAGAACGGCATAGCCAGGCAGGTCGAGATAAGCGGCGAAGAGGCCGAGAGACTCATAGGAAAGAGGATTGGAGAGGAGATACCGGCGAGCGAGCTCGGACTCAACCTCACCGAGATATTCGGCGAGGAGATTCCGGGCGATGTCAAGCTCAGGATAACCGGCGGAACTGACAAGGACGGCTTCGCCATGAGGCCCGACGTCCACGGCCCGAGGAGGGTCAAGATCCTCGTCTCCAGGGGCCCCGGCTTCAGGCCCAAGGAGAGGGGTGAGAGGAGGAAGAAGACCGTCAGGGGCAACACCATCAGCCCCGAGATCGTCCAAATTAACATGAAGCTCGTCTTCTGAGCTTCAAACCTTTTCTTTGCCCCCATTCTACGGGCGTTTGAATTCTCCGAGTGCATCACCATGCAACTCTTTTACTTGAGCTTCTTTTGATTCATTCTAAGAGGAAAACACAACTCAGAATAAATTTATACTCGAAAAAAAAAGAAAGAATTTTTACGTTAAGTAAAAGGAAAAGTTTATAAGGATAAGTTGATTAGAGCATAATGCAAAAACCTCAAAGAGGTGAACCTCGTGAAGTGGAAGCCTTTGCTAGCAGTCCTGCTCGGACTGCTGATGGTTGGAGTGACGGCTGGGAATACTGCCACATCAGCCATGCCTACATCAGGACACACTATAATTTCATACGTAACCTTAGATGGGATGACATTCAAAGTTTATAACAATAGCAAAGTTGCACTAGATGACAAAGGGCCCTCGAGGTACTACACGGATATTGAGAAGTTGCCCATCCACATAGCTGGCATGAGATTGTCAGAAAAAATACACAAACAATATCATGAAGTACGGATATGTCTCACAAAATGATTTGGATGCCCTAATAGAGCTCGCAGAAAAAGCCACGAGAAAACTTTCACCCAGTGAAAAACAAATCCTGGAAGAGCTAATACTAAGGGATTTATATAAGAGCCGAGAATTCAAAAAGATCGAAGAACAACTAATCCTCGAAAACAGGGATTATACAGCGAGAGTTGCGACTACAAGCTCACAGGTACCACCAGAAGTTCAAGAGACTCTTCCTAAAATTTATCAGCCTTGGATTGACATACTACCGCAGGGTGACAAGACTAACCCCTCGAAGGGTCTCAACCCCCTAATAGCTGTTTACTGGTACGTGCACGAAACGCAGTCGGGGAAAGTCATTGAGTACACATTAGTATTTGCCGATGAGGATCATCCACTAATTGACCAAACATATGATGTTATACGTCTCTGGAGATTTGGGAGGATTGAGGATACAGAGTACTATCTCGTGTACATGAAAACAAATAATGCAAAGTTCCCCGGAAGTTATAGCGGTGATCAAACATTTTTCACAATCCGGCCAGCTCATCTAACCGGAAGTGAACCATACTCAGGGAAAATATATATCAATACTTGGAACCATATGATGAGTAGTCAGAAGGACACTAATCCCCTGCTTATTAAGAAAACATGGCAGTCTTATCCCTTGAAGCACGGAGACCGGAATAAGGCCCATTGCGACTACTCCATCAAATGTTGAAGCAGAAGGTGGCCGGAATGAGAGGCCAGAGAATACTGATGATAGTCTTCCTCTCCTTAATTATTTCCACCTCAGCCCTTGGCTGGACAACGGTCTCCATAGCATTGGGGGAAATGGAAAAAGAAGGAACTTCCGGGTTAGCCAGCATCTTGATAAATCTCTACCTAGACCTCCTCATTCCTGCTGCGGTGTTCCTGTACTTTGGGCACTTCCTCGGGAAATCCCTGGGAAAAGGAAACCTTGAGAGTATCGGAATACCCTCCCTCATCGGATCATTCGTATCGTTCTTACTACTCATCACGCCACTGAACAGCATTTTAACACCCTGGGAGGTCTCCCCCGAAGGGGTATGTCAGAAGGCACCTTATATGCCTGAGGAATATCTTCTGACAATGGCGTTTATGGTGAGTGTATCCTCGCTTTTTATAGTGGGCTGGGCCCTAACGAGTGACAGGCGCAAGAGCGAGTAAACTTCATGAGACCCAACATACTAGACTCATCCCCCTCAGCGGAGGAGCTTAAAAGCCGGTTCCACCCAACGTGCAGGAACACCCGCATTGGGACAGTGAAGAAACCTTAATAAGCGCCCATCGTTTCTACTTCTTAGGGGTGTGAGAAGATGGCAAAGAAGAAGGAGTTTAGACAGGCTGAAGTTAACATCGGAATGGTTGGTCACGTTGATCACGGTAAAACGACCCTCACCAGGGCCCTGACCGGTATCTGGACCGACACCCACAGCGAAGAGATGAGAAGGGGCATCACAATCAAGATAGGCTTCGCCGACGCTGAGATGAGGAAGTGCCCGAGCTGCGGCAGGTACTCCAGCTCCCCGGTGTGCCCGTACTGCGGCCACGAGACCGAGTTCGAGAGGCGCGTTTCCTTCATAGACGCCCCGGGCCACGAGGCTCTGATGACCACCATGCTCGCGGGAGCATCCCTCATGGACGGCGCGGTTCTCGTCATAGCCGCCAACGAGGGAATAATGCCCCAGACCAGGGAGCACCTCATGGCCCTTCAGATAGTCGGGAACCAGAACATAGTGATAGCGCTCAACAAGATCGAGCTGGTTGACAGGGAGAAGGTCATCGAGAGGTATCACGAGATAAAGGAGTTCGTCAAGGGTACGGTTGCCGAGAACGCCCCGATAATCCCGATTTCTGCCCTTCACGGCGCGAACGTTGACGTTCTCCTCGCGGCGATAGAGGAGTTCATACCAACCCCGAAGCACGACCTCAAGAAGCCGCCCAAGATGCTCATCCTCAGGAGCTTCGACGTCAACAAGCCGGGAACCAAGCCCGAGAAGCTCGTCGGCGGCGTCATCGGCGGTTCGATAATCCAGGGCAAGCTCAAGGTCGGTGACGAGATAGAGATTCGCCCCGGCGTCCCCTACGAGGACCATGGCAGGATAAAGTACGAGCCGATAACCACCGAGATAGTCTCCCTCCAGGCGGGAGGAATGTTCGTCGAAGAGGCCTATCCTGGCGGTTTGGTCGGCGTTGGAACCAAGCTCGACCCGTACCTCACCAAGGGCGACCTGATGGCAGGAAACGTTGTCGGAAAGCCCGGCCAGCTTCCGCCGGTCTGGGATGACCTCAGGCTTGAGGTTCACCTCCTCGAGAGGGTCGTGGGAACCGAGGAGGAGCTCAAGGTCGAGCCCATAAAGAGGCGCGAGGTTCTCCTCCTCAACGTCGGAACCGCGAGAACCATGGGTCTGGTCACCGGCCTGGGGAAGAACGAGGTCGAGCTCAAGCTCCAGATACCCATCTGCGCCGAGGTCGGCGACAGGGTCGCCATCAGCAGGCAGGTCGGCTCAAGGTGGCGCCTCATAGGCTACGGCTTCATAAGGGAGTGAGCCCTCTTCTTTTCTATTAACTTTCGGTGAGGCAGATGCCAGAGAGGCGGGAATGGCTGGTGATTCCGGACACGAACTTTCTCCTGGTTCCGGGGCAGTTCGGCGTCGACATAATCGGCGAGCTGAACAGGGTTCTCGACGTGAGGTTCAGAATAGCCGTTCCGAACGTCGTCCTCCAGGAGCTGGAGGTTATAGAGAGGAAGTCCCGCGGAAAGGACCTGATGGCCATCAGGATGGCCAAAAAGCTCGCGGAGAGGTTCGAGGTCGTCGAGATGGGCCGCTTTGGTGAGAGGCCTATAGACGACCAGATTTTCGACTTCGCCGTAAAGAACGAGCGAGTAATAGTCTGCACCAACGACAAGGGGCTGAAGAGACGCCTCCGTGAGATGGGAATCCCCGTCGTCTACCTCCGCTCGAAGAAGATACTCGAGCTCGAGGGCATGCTGGAGTGAAAACCTTAAAACACCCTCTTCTCCACGCCCTTGGGTGGAAAAGATGTACACGGAGGAAGAACTGCTGGGCGAGATTAGAGAACTCCTCGGCGACGAGGAGCTCTACGGGCTCTACGAGAGGGCATTCAGGGAGTACCACTACTACTTCGAGACGACCAACTACATCGTTCTGAACGTCTACGGCTTCAACGACCACGGACCGATTCACGTTCTGCTCACGACCAGGCGCGCGCTGGAGCTTCTGAACATCATCAGGAAGTTCGGAATCCAGACGACGGCCGAGAAACTCGGCAAGCCCTTCCGCTGGAGCAAGTTCATAGTGGCCTTTGGAGCGCTGTTCCACGACACCGGGAACATGATACACAGGATAAACCACTACCAGTTCAGCGTTCTCCTGGCGGAACCGATAATAGAGAAGCTCGTGAGGGAGTTCGGGACGGATGACCCGCTCCTCCTCAAGGCGCTCACCCTGAACGCCATCCACACCCACGACGAGGCGGTTCCATGCACCACCATCGAGGGCTCGCTCGTTACAATAGCGGACGGTTGCGACATGGAGGCCGGAAGGAGCAGGCTCGTCCACAAGAGGGACAAGGTCGACATCCACGCCGTCTCGGCCCTGGCCATCGAGAGGGTGGAGATAAGGGAAGGAAACGAGGAGCAACCGATACTCATCGAGATATGGATGAAGCACCCGGCGGGAATCTTCCAGGTGGACGAGATACTGACGAAGAAGGTCAAAAGCTCCCTTCTGGGTGGGAAGGTCAGGCTCAGGATACACACCGGCACCGAGGTAATGGAGAAGGTTATTTAACCTTCCACCGTTTCTTTATCCATGCTCCTCGATGCGTACCGCGACCTGAAGTACCTCCTCAACAGGGGCTACCGGAAGAAGTATGCCCTTGAATTCGTGGCCAACCACTACAGGCTGACCAAGGGCGAACGATACCTCCTGGCCAGGTGCGTGTTCTCGGACGAATGGGTAGACGAAGTAATGAGAAAGCTCCTAAGACCGGAAGAGCTCAGGGGCAGGGTTCTCGGGATAGACGGCTTCAACGTCCTGATAACCCTCGAGTCGCTTCTCGAAGGGCGGGCCATACTCTGCGAGGACGGGCTCGTGAGGGATTTGAAGTACCAGGGGAGATACAGGCTCAACGAATGTACGGAGAGGCTCCTCGGCGACATTGTCCGCGCCCTTGGAGAGCTGGGCGTTGAAAAGGTGGTGTTCTTCTACGGCTCGGCGGTTCCAAGGAGCGGGGAGGTGAAGAGGCTGACCGAGGAAGCCCTCATCCGTGAGGAGGTCAACTCCGAGGTGAGACTTGTCAAAAGTCCCGATTTTGAGCTCAAGGCCTTCGAAACCGTCGCAACGGCAGACATCGGGATCATCTCAAAGGTTTCCCACGTCTTCGACCTGGCCGCGTACGTGGGAAGGCTCGCCGGGCAGGAGGCGGGCGGTTTCTTTGAAATCCTGGGAAAAACGTAATCAGAGAGCTATTGACATTCAGACGACCTTTTTAGAGCTACAAAGCCGTTTGAAGCCTTGGAAAATTTTTAATACATTCGTGTACAAGGTAGGTGTATATTTCACAGTACCCGCTTTTCTTTCTTGGAGGGTGATGGAGGAGGTTTGCATGAAAGGAACTAAAGCGATCCTGCTGGCACTTCTAATAGCCAGCATGGCCCTCGCCAGCGGCTGCACGGAGGGAAGAGGAGCCACTACGGGCTCTCCCTCCCCCACGACGTCAAGCCAGCCGTCAGCGAGTCAGCCCGAAACCACTACAACGCAGGAGCCCTCAATCTGGAAGATGAAAATAGTCTGGAGCGCTGACACCACAGGAATACCATTCATGGACCTGAGTCAGGACGGAAGCCTCTCAGCGGCCATAGACTGGAACCGCGGTCTCCTGTATCTGGTTAAGCCAGACGGGAGCAACACAACCCTGAACCTCAGGAGGAATGAGGGCGAAATACGGCCGGTAGTTTCGGGCGTCGCAGTGGTCGGAGACCGGGCTTGGGTTCTGGCGTCGTACGGGGGGTTCGCAGGGATAGGAATCTTTTCCTCGGACGGTCTTGCCGGCGAGGAGAGACGATGGGGAGCCGGCGCGGTTGCGGATTACATGCTCCGCTCGCCGAGCGGACACCACGTCTGCTACCTGGTGACAGTCTCCCCCACGGAGCAGGAACTCCACTGCGACGGGGCAAAAATCCGCTCACACCCGACGACTACGACCTCAAATCCGTCTCGGACTCCGGGCTTGTCGTTCTGTCGGAAAAGGACAGGGCGTTCGTCTTCAAGGAGGGGGAAAGAATCCTAACGTTCAACACAAGCAGGGTAATCGCCTACCGCGATAAACTTCTGGTCAGCAAGGACGGGAAGCTGAAGGTTTTCTCTGAGGACGGGAAGTTACTGACCGAGGGGAACTACCCATTCGACCAGACGATACTGCTCAGATAGACCTTGATTCCAACTGAGAGATACTTGTTCTGGTACTGTGAAGACACTCATGTCCTCACGTGGAACCTCACGGACGTCGGAACCCTGCCGGGCTTCACATACTTCGCAAACGAGAACTTCGCCGTCACGTCGAAGGACGGCGTAATCCATTGCTACTCGCTGGAGGACCTCCATGAGGTCTTCAGCGTGAAGGTTCCAGGCGATTCACTCGGCTACATAAAGCTGAGCGACGACGGGAAACTCATGCTGGTTTCGGGGGAGACGGGAGGTTTTTGGCTCTATGCCAAAAGTTAACACCCAAAATTTAAATAGTCCAAGCTTATATTTAATATAAGAAAGAAAGGAGTTGAACAAATATGAAGAAATTTAGAACTGTTCTTGTAGTTTTTCTAGTATTTTTGGTTTTTGTCAGCGTTAGTGGATGCCTCGGAGGCGGGGAGGAGAGCCCCACAACATCCGAGTCCCCCACCGACGCGGGAAGCCACACCACCAGCGCGGGAACCGGCGGAACCACGGGCGGAGGAGGATACAGCACGACGGAGAGCCCGAGCGGAACCACCACCCCGGAAACCACAACTGAAACTGGCACATCGGAGTACGCATCATGGGCGAACCCGTGGGACGCATACAACCCGATCCAGATAGACGGTGAGCAGTACCTCATAACCTCCATAAAGTACAAGCTCAGGATACGGACCGAGGAAGGCGGCCCGATTTACGAGTACGAGATCGAGAAGAGCAGGAGACCGACGAAGATACACGTTTACGGCAACAAGATAGACATGGAGACCGGGGAGCAGGAGAAGGCAGACCTGGGGGAGTTCGCGGTTTACGAGTACTACGGAAAGATCACCCCGATAAACGCCGAGGATATGAACAGCACCTTTGAGTACCGCCTCTGGGTAACCGAAAGAACTTCCGACACGGACACCTTCTTCCTGTTCCCGTCGCTGGACTTCCTGACCCTCTACGCTTCCCTGTACTCCGGCGCGGGCAACACCGTCGGGGTATGGATGAAGTACGGGGACCAGGTTTTTGAGTTCTACAACCCTGCGGCGGTCGGCGAGATGAGTGTGGCCCCCTACCAGGAAGGGGACATAAACATGCTCTCGAACATCGCCGACATAGAGTCCATATACATGAGCTGGTACGGGTTCTACAACTTCGGCTTCTGGACCGCCCTTGAGGATGAGAACATCTACCAGGAAACCACTGGCAGCTGGGGGGTAATGGGCTACCAGTACAACTACGAGGTGAAGCCGGACGGGACAATGACCATTGGAGGCAAAGACTTCAAGGTATCGAAGGTCTCGTGGACGTACACCTTCGGAGGCATTACCGGCCAGGGTGAAGCGGTCCTCGCGGCCAACCTTCCGGTGCCGATAGAGGCCAAGGGAGTCTTCATCGAGCAGGGAGGGGCCAACGTCTTCACCCACGTCAAGATCGAGGACATCGTATTCGAGAAGGTCTGAGCCCTCCAACCTTTCAATTTTCAGGCAAACTTTAAATCTTTCAAGGGGTATCTTTCTACCATGTTCGGTGAGCACGAGCTCAAGACCCAGTTCATCAAAATCATGGACAAAAAAATTCATCTCGTTGAGGGGTCAGGAGACAAGATCCTCTACCGTCGGGATGGGACGAGGATTCTGATAAAGAGGGGAAGGGGGAAGTTTCTCATCCTTCCGGCCCCGGCCGAGGGCTACGGTGTGAAGTTCCTGTTCATAAGGCTCTCCGAGAGGATCGCCATCCCCCCCAAGGAACGGCTGGTGGGATACCTCTCCGCCCCGATTGATATCTCGGTGAGGAGCGGCGACCTCGAGATAGACCGTTTTACCGTGGGGCGGGAAAAATACACCCTCTACGGCGAGAAGACGGTGGGTGTCATAGCGAGGTACCACGAGAGCGACTTCCACGAAAAGCCCCCCGATTCCCCGGGGATAGTGAAGCTCGTCATCCACAACCCCACAGAAAGCTGGAAGCTGGTGGAGAGGATAGTGTTCCCGATAAGGGACAGCGTGATGTTCTACGAGGAGAACAGAGCGTACTATCCTCTCATAATCCTGCTGACGAAGGAAATATACGAGGCCAACAACACAGGGAATCCGCCGGACGGGACGCTGAAGCCCACCCATGAGGCGGAACCGCTCCCTAACTTCAGGATGAGGTGGTCGTGATGGCGGCCAACAACACCACAACGGCCCCATCGGCTTCGCCGGCACCGATTCAGATAGACCTCAGCCTGCTGACCATCGTGGAAGCGGCCCTGATAGTATTCGGCATGATAGTCCTCGGAAGGGTAGTCAGGAAGATAATCATCAGAAAATCAAAGGAAACGAGCCTGACATGGATAATCAACGAGGACACCGCCGATATAGTCTTCAGGATGTTCGTGCTCGGGGGCATCATATGGGCCCTGTACCTGCTCGGCATAATGAGCTACGGGCTGGGACCGACCACCGTGGGCAACATAGCCTTCGCGATGGGCTTCTTTTACTTCTCGTACCTGATAGCAAAGAAGTCCAAGGACTACATGATAATGAGCTCGGGGAAGAAGGCCCAGCCCGACACTATAGTCAAGGCGAAGGTCTTCTACTACGTCTTCATAACCATCACCTTCTTCATGGCGCTGAGCTTCGCGGGAGTGAGCACGGAGCTGAGCGCCCTGCTGGCCGCGGCTGGAATAACGGGTATCGTCCTTGGTTTTTCGGCCCAAACTGTCGTTTCGAACTTCATCTCAGGCGTTTTCATGTACTTCGACAAGCCTCTGCTGATAGGTGACCATGTCAAGATAGGCGAGCTGGAGGGCGTCGTGGAGGACATAAAGATACTCTCCACCAGGATACGCGCGTGGGACGGTACGCTCATAAGGATACCGAACGAGAAGCTCTTCAACAGCAACATAGTGAACTTCATGCGCTATCCGGTCAGGCGCGTGGACGTGAACATCGGCATCGCGTACGCCGCCGATGCGGAGAGGGCCGTTGAGATAATAAAAAAAGTTCTCGACGACATCCCCCTCGTTCTCGTTGAGCCAGAACCGCTCGTATACGTCACCAACCTCGGCGAGAGCTCGGTGAACATAGCCATAAAGGCCTGGGCGCCCAGCGAGAGATGGTTCGACGTCAGGACGAGGATAATCCACGACGTCAAGAGGGCCCTCGACGAGGCGGGAATAGAGATACCGTTCCCGCAGAGGGTGAACTGGTTCGCCAACGAGCTGAAGGTCAGAATCGAGGAGCCACGCAAGAAATCGGGGGAAAGTGGGGAGGGAGCTTAATCCCCCTTCTTTTCCATCAGGGCGTAGAAGAAGCCTATCGTCCCGTGCCTGTGGGACCACGCCCGCATGGTCCCGGGCAAAAAGCCTTCATCGTAGGGACCGTTCAGGGGCACCAGCTCCGCATCATCATGCCTTCCCAGGAACCACTTGACCACGCCCTCGTTCTCCTCGGGAAGCATGGAGCAGGTGGAGTACAGCATTCTTCCTCCGGGCCTCAGAAGCCTCCAGGCACTTTCTATGAGCTCCCTCTGAAGGGCCACCACCTTCTGAATGTTCTTCTCACGAAGGCGCCACCGGAGCTCGGGGTTCTTCGCTATCGTCCCGTCGCTGGTGCAGGGCGCATCGAGCATCACCCTGTCAGCGATTCCCTCCCCCAGCATATCCGGGGCCTTTCTGCCGTCTGCCCGGATGGTCTCGGCAATCTCAACGTCCGTACGCTTGAGAACCTCGCGCATGCGTTTTATTCTGGCCCCATCCACATCGAAGGCGTAGATTTTGCCCTCGTTTTTCATCAGTTCCGCCATATGGGCCGTTTTTCCACCGGGGGCGGCGGCAAGGTCCACGACCGTTTCTCCAGGCTCCGGGGCCAGAAGTAGAGATGCAACCGCTGCCGCCTCCTCCTGGGCAATCGCCCAGCCCTTGTTGAAGAGCCATTCCGGGTTGAACGGGTCGAGGATACGGATGACCGTAGCCACCCTCTCGCTTCTCTCGAACCTAACGTTCTTTCTCCCGAGGTAACCCTCAACGTCCTCGACGGTGGTCTTCAGCAGGTTGACGCGGATGCTCGTCGGCAGGGTCTCGTTGAGTGCCTTAAGGAGCCCTTCCGCCTCGTCGCCGAGGAGCCCCTTCATGCGCCGTATGAACCATTCAGGAAACAGGTAGTCCCACTTCAGACGCTTCTCCTCACTGTCGATGACGGGCATGTACTCGAGGATCCTCGGCAGGATGTCGTAGTAGTAATAGCCAGCGTAGGGATGGGTTCTCTTCGACAGAAACTGGGCGAGGCCCTTCAGATGCTGCCGCGTCTTTTCGCTGGGGTCCCTAAAAACGGCCACCTCAACGGCCACCCTCATGGTTGCCCTCAGCCAGGGATCGAGGATAAGGGGCGAAACGCCGACGAGTTCCTCAATTATCTCGTCTATCAGACCGAGCCTGCGCTGGATGGAGTAGAATATGCCCGTCAGCTTCGAGTTCTCCCAGCCATCGATCCTGTACTTTGCGAAGGCCTTTCTCTTGGCGCTCTGGCTGGGCTTGATTTCCTCCCCGAGCTTAACCGCCTCTATGAGTGCATACAGCTGTCTGTCGCTAAGCTTGAGTTTCGGCATGGTTCACACTACGATGAGGCCTATTTAAAGTTCCCTGAGGAACCGGGGCAGTCTGCCTGTCCTTTCCTCAAGTAATGAAACCGTGGATGCGTTCCAGTAGTACGCCGGCAGTATCTGCTCAAGGAGGATGGCCTCCTCGGTGAACCCCTCCTCCCTCAGCCGTTTAGCAAGTTCGATTGCATCGTCCGGTCTTTTGCCGTAGTAGTTCATGATGGCGCTCCTCATAAGCTTAAGTATCTCCCTGACCCTTGAGCGCACGAGTATGTCCTCGTGGGAAGTGGCCAGAACGGAAAGTCTGAAGTAAGACGATCTGAGGAGGACCTCGATGATTTCCTGGGAAGGGGTTGTAAGCATCTGAACCATCGAATCAAAAGCAACTTCCAGGAGGAGGACATCGTTGAGGTCAAGTATCTCCGAGAAAACCCTGCCGACGTGCTTCAGGTTTCCATCCAGGGCGTATCCAGTGGAAGCGGCGAGCTTCAGTCCTATCGAGGATACCCAGATGTCATCCGAGCTTAAAAACCTGGCCACATGCCCGTCGATGGATGAGTAGTACCCCGGAGAGAGCGATGATATGAGATCAAGGATTCCTATCCACGTTGTCTTTCCGCGCGGTGCCAGATCGTACACCGCATTGAGGAGACGCGTGAGCTGTGACTCCGTAAGGGAGGTGTTCTCTATGAGTTTCCTGAGCACCAGGAGCGTTCTCATGACGATTCTGTCATCCCTGGCCAGCAACAGATCAGTCAACTGATCAAAGCCCCTGACGAGAACCTTTCTATGGAAAGAGCCCGAGGAGTCCCCCAACAGATCATCCAGCACGGACAGTGCCCTGAGCCGTAGTACATCGTCCTCCTCCCCCAGCAGGTCAATCACCACATCGAGTACACTCTCATCGCTCTTCACGAGACGGGAGACCTCTTTCATCTGCCAGGAGAGAACGAGTTCTTTAATTTGATCCATGGACTCCACCCCTCATTATACCCACGAGATATTGAACTTCATCCAATATATTGTTTTCGCTTCACGAACGCTGAAGTCTGTATACGTCAATGGAAATTCTCTCCAGCCGCTTCCTGTGGAAGAAAAATTGGGCTGGAATCTCAAAGGGAAGGGTTACTCTATGCGTTATCGAAAAACCGAAGTCTCTCACAAAGGCTTCGATGAAGCGTCTTACCTCAGGCTTGGCAAGGTGGATGGAGTAAACAACATCGCTCACTTCAAAGGCCTTCATCAAAAACGGCCTGTCCGCATGGGGATTCTGGCTCCCGAAGGGGGGTTCATCACAACGGTGTCAACCCTCTCCGAAAAATCCGAGACATCCGTGTGAACAACATCAACGCAGTCCGCCAGTCCTAGGCCGTCCAAGTTTTCATGGAGGACCTCAACGGCATCGCCATCAACCTCAACGGCGTAGACTTTTCCGGCCCCGAGCAGACATGCGCCGACCGAGAGAACCCCCGTCCCAGCACCCAGATCCGCGACAACCCTGCCCTCGAGGTCACCCATAGAGTGTGCCAGCCAGAGCAGCTCCGCCGCAACATTTCCAGGGGTTCTGTACTGTTCAAGCTCCGGTTTGGGGTTTTTGAAGCCATCCAGTCGCGAGAGGGTCATTGCAAGGTGTTTCTTCCTCATCGAACTCACCATCGGTCCGCCAGTCTGACCTCCTCCCGCCCTTAGCGAGGGGTTAACTCTTTGGAACCCTCGCCGATGACAGGGAAGTTCGAGGGGTTTCATTAAAACCCACTAAAAAGTGGGTTTTCGACCCCTCGGGGAGGGCCTTCCCCCCGTTACCCCTGCCCGCCGTCAAACCCGGCAGGCTCGGGGTTATCTTTTCCACAACCTTCCTCAAAATGTTGAAAGCTCCCACAAGATCAGCGTTCATTACAACGCCCTCTCCACGGCACTTAAACAAACCCCTAAAAATCCTCCCATCAGCGTGGCGTTGGCCGCAGAGAGGGCAAAGCTGGGAAGTAAAAGCCTCATCAACAACCACAACCAGAATACCATACTCTTCCGCAACTTCCTTGAGCCTTTGAATCCCCGTGTTAAACCGCCAAACGTGAGAGAGAAGGAAATTCTGCCTTCTACCCCTCTCGGAGTTCCTCGCTATACCCTTCGGGTAGCCAACTACAATCCTTGAAACCCCGAGGCGGTAAAGCTTTTCTACCGTCTGCCTCACGGCAGTGTTGATGTAGTGCCTCGCTTGGAGCTTAGCCTTCTCGTGTATCCGCTGAAGTTTTCGGCTCTTCCCACAGCCAAACTTGTTGAGTTTGGACTGGTAATCTGCTATTCTTCTTTGCCAGTAAAAAGAGATGCTCTTCAAGGGTCTGCCGTTCACGAGGAAGCTTTCGCCGTTCTCAACGTAAACGGCCATCAGGTTGTTCACTCCGAGGTCTATTCCTGCCGAGAGGCTTCCCAATGGTTGCCTTGGAACTCCAACCCAACCGTTTTTAGTGAGTTTTTGGCTGACTGTAAAGCTTACTCTCGCATACCACTTCCGCTTTACGGTATCGTAAGTTATTTCCAACCGTCCCTGCTTGCCCTTGAGATGAATCCTGCCCCCGAACTGAATTTTCAGCCTTCCGAACTTTCCCAATCGTCTAACTTCGATGGTGTTTCCATTAATCCTATACTGGTCGTTTCTAATTGGGATGATGAATAGTTTCTTACCGTTCTTCTCCCCGATGAAGCCGGGTGGTTTTGGTTTGAACCATTCGGGCAGTTCTCCATTTTTCTTCTTTTTGTTGAGGGCGAAGAAACTTCTCCAAGATTCTGCGTTCTTTCTCGCTAACGTTTGGACTGTAGATCCCCCAATCCAGTTTTTGAAGTTGTAATATGCCTCTTGTTGCGTTCCCAGGAAGTCTATTTTGCCGAATTCCTTGAACTGGTTTAGTCGTTGGTAGTTAAGCTTGTTCCAGATTACTACTGTTGCATTGGCTAACTCGAAGAGTGCTTTCTCCTGCTCTTTCGAGGGCTGAAGTTTTACTGTTATTGTTCGCTTCATCTCAAAGTATGGTACCCTTCTTGGGTTTTAAAAGAGTGTTGCTTTCCCGCTTAAGAATCTGTTGGGCGGTTGTCTGTCCCCGCCCTAAAGAGCGAGACTTTCAAAAGAAAAAAGTAATGGGCTACCCATGGACGAGTCCCTTCTCCCTATCAGCCATGGCCTCGAGAATTCTAATCGCAAGCTTCTGATCCTCGTATGGCGCCGATTTCTTAATCCTCTTAAGCTCCTCAACAAAGGGCCTGAAGAGCGCTACCCTGTTCGAAGGGGAAGATCTAACAAGCGCCTCAAGAACGAGCAACGCATCAAAGCGCGTCTCATCCTTATCGAGGTACTCCGCGAGAACCGGGAGAACCGCCATTGCACTTTTATCGTCCCACTTTCTGTCGAAATAGTAGCCAAAGAACTCAAGGGCAGGGATGGCCTTTGACACATCCCGGGAGAGATAAAACTCCAGAAATTGCCCCACTATCTCGCCACCATAGGGGGCCCGTGACGCCAGCACAGCGAGGGTTTTTACAGCCCTCATGCGCATCCACCTGTTCCTGGACAGCGCCAAGTTTATCAGCGGTCTCACGCAGGTTTTGAGCACTGACATCCATCTGGAATCGAGCCCCTCCGCGAGCTTGGAAAGGGCCCAGAGGGCGTCCATCTTCTCAAATTTATCACCCTCATCCAGCATACGGACGAGCTCGAAAACCAACTCGGGATTTATTCTGGACAGTTCAAGGAGCATCTCTTCGTCACCTGACGCAAGGGCGCGACTGAGCTCTTCCCTCCGTCTCTTCGGAGATTTACCATGCCCAGATGCACCGGTATGGAGCGAGGATGACGCGGCCTTTCTGCCCTTTCCCCTAAACCTAGAGAGGGTGGGAGGTTGGAGATACCTCTGGGCCTTTTTCTCGGGAGGTACCTCCGGATATTTCGGCCCCGGAAGAACCCTTTCGTTGATTTCCAGTGTCTCATTTCCCATCTCTTCCAGAATCCCCGCAAGCCACTTCAGGATGTACGTGTCTCCGACGGCAAGGCTAAATCCACTGCCTCGTAGAAGCGCTCGTGCACCAGAAGCTCGTGAAGTTTTTCCATAGCTTTCTGAGGATTTCTTGCGTAGTACTTCTTTATGGCCGCCCCAAGTTTTTCGGCCGCAAGCTTCGCTTTTTCCCTTAGCTCAGGACTCTTTCCAAGGGCAAGATTCTTAACTATCGTAAGCGTTTTTACGACATCGTCAATAAATTCCTCCCTCAGCGGAAAGTTCGAGATCTCCAGAAGAATGTCTAGGGCGAAATCTGCCAGTGCAACATCCTTTTCAGACAGCATGTCCTGAACTTCAAAAAACACCGTCTTTAAGAGGGGCGTAGCCCCGGTGTATGCGCTGGTGTTCAGGAGAAGCCGAAGGCCCATTGCCTTTAAGCGTAGATTTTTCGAGCTTAGAAGCCTCGAAAGCACATCCATTAGGCGGGGAGTGTACGAAACAGCCTTCATATTCATAATAACGGGGGGTATCTCGAGCAGAACAGCCTCGTTTCTGCGGCTTTTAACGAGATTCTTAAGAGCATTGGCAAGTCTAATGAACGTGTCTGGATAGAGGGGGACTCCATGTACGAGCTTGGCTAGGACCTTCAGCGAGTGGATGGAGACTTCATCGTTGCCGCGCTCCATCACCAGGAGTATCTCATCCAGGAATCTCCGGATTAGAGCCAGCTTTCTGACGTCGGGCATGGAGTCCAGCAGTTCTTCAAGCACCATAAGGGCCCTGAGTTTGATCTCGTTGTCTCCAGTCCGAAGGAGTTCAAACAGTGCCGTGAGTGCGGAGTCATCAGACAGCGTCATTTCAACTGCCTTTTTGATGTTCCATGATGCTAAGCATTCCTCCAGTGTTCTTGTGATAGTATTATCCTTCCGCGACATTACATGTGTTATTTGAATCTCCAGCTTATACGTTTTTTGATCAATGGGTTTACCTTTATGGATGCATCGAACTTCAAGGGTAGCTTCTCGACGGATTCCACATGCGCCCGCACAGCGAGACACCTGCTGAAGACACCCCGACGAATCCAAACCTGCCCTTAGAGTGGCACAAATCTGCAAATCAACGCCCTCCACGAGAAGAGATTAGTAGGTTCCTCCAGTGAGTTCGTCCCCGAGAATTCTAACGAAATGTATTTATATTTTTGCATCCACAAATAGAAGAGGGGGAACATGGAGCTCATATCAACAGGCATTCCGGGTCTTGATAAAGCCCTATCTGGAGGATTCTCTCGGGGTACCAGCATATTAATAGCAGGAAATCCCGGAACCGGAAAGACTCACCTAGCCATACACGTCCTCCATAACAACATGAAGAAGGGACTTAAGGGAGCGTATATCTCCTTCGCAGAAACCAAGAAACAGTTCTATCAGAACGCCATGGAGAGCGGGGCCAATTTTGAAAAAATGGAAAAACAGGGGCTCTTTAGATTCTACGACATGCTAACAATGCCAAAGGATGAAATGAAGGAATTCATTGACTTTCTCATCAAGGATCTCCTAGAGTGGCGGCCAGATATTGTTGTTTTTGATTCTGTAACGGTTATGGGACAGATTTTTGGGCAGGTTATGCTAAGATCGTTTCTCCATTCCATTATAGGACGAATAGTAAATGCGCTCAACACCTTGGCAATACTGATAGATGAGATACCATATGGGGAGAAAAAGGTCGGCTTTGGGGTCGAAGAGTTTGTGGTGGACGGTGTGATAATCCTGGAGATGGAACGGAAGGGAGAGGTGATAAAACGATACCTTACGATACCAAAAATGCGCGGGAGGAAGATAACCAAAAGCGCCTACGAATACGTGATAATCAGGGAGGGAATTGATGTCATTGCCGTCCCAGAACTGAAGTTCACCGGAAAAACCATAAACACCAGTGAACGGCTCAAAACGGGAATCCCAGCCCTTGATGACCTTCTGGGCGGAGGGCTGTACCAAGGAAGTATCAACATGATAGCGGGGCCCACTGGGAGCGGTAAGACTATACTCGCCCTCACAATTGCATCAAACATGTCCAAGCAGGGACGAAAGGTCCTCTACATAACCTTTGAGGAATCCCCCGGGGCAATACTTGAAACCATGCGCAAGCTCGGTTTGGACGATGACTTCAGTATAATCTCCCTTGTCCCGGAGGCAAAAACCCCCGTGCAGTACTACGCCCTTATAAAGAAACTCCTGGAGGAAACATCTTCAGAAATCCTTGTTATAGACTCTCTTTCAGCCATGAAAAGCCATATGGATGAGAGAGACTTCATAAAGGCCCTTAGATACCTGCAGTTGCTGGCCAAAGAGAACAACATAACCCTTATCCTAACACATGTTCCCAAGAACTCTCAGGGGCTGGCCTCAACGGACTTCAGCACACTAATGGACAGCATAATAATTCTTGGATACGAACTGCCCCGTAAGATTGGCGAGTCCATGAAACGCCATATATTCGTTCTAAAATCCCGGCACTCTGACCACAAGCCTGTGCTCATGGAATTCAGAATAACCCGCGGAGGGATAGCTATTGGCTAAGCTACGTGTTGGGCCAGCTTTGGTTAGCGCCACGACCAAGGAAATCCTACAGAAACTCGGAAAGCCTTTTGAGGCCACGATAACCGCTTACCTAAATTCAAAATACGGCCGGGGGATTGAAATAATCGAAGATAACCCCCGCACATTTTACAATGCCCTCAAAGAGCTGTTTGGGGAGTTTGCAGCCAGGGTTTTCATATACGACCTCGTGAAGGAACTCAACCTCCCAATTGAATCAAAGGATATTGAAGAGATGATAAAAGCTCTGGAGGAGTACCTCGGTGAACAAACATGGCCGAGGAAATAATCAAAATCCTTCGGAGAAAACACAGCTTTCTAAGTGCTATGATTGAGGGAGTTGAATATGCCATGAAAGAGCTGGAAGAAGAGAGCAAACCAGAAAAGATCTACAGTACACTGACCGTTTTTCTTGGCGAATTCCCAACCAAAAAGCTGATTCAAGATCTGGCGGACGAGAATGGCATTGAGGTGAGGGTAAGAACCAAAGAAGACGCACTAACCGTTCTCAGAAGCCTCAGGGAGAGATGACGGATCACTTCACACTCAATCCAAACGGTTCATCAGCTTTCCTTTCAGCCCCGAGTATTTCGTCGAATTCGTAATCCTCGCGCAGGCCCAGGAGTATCTCGACCTCCGGCGGCGTCAGCACAGGCCTCCTCCAGTTCTCGTAGTCGTCTATCGGAACGCGCGGGCAGGCGACGATGACGTACGCATCGAAGTCGAAACCCTCGAGGGCGGGATAACTGATGTGGTTCATGGCTATGAGCCTTGCGTATTTCCCGTGCTCGCGGAGGAGCCTAACCACGCGCTTCGCCTCCGCCAGGCGAAGCTGGCCTTTCTTGGTGCTCGTTATCACCCCGAAACGCTCCGCATCCATGGCCTTTGCTATCTGTGCCCAGCGCCTCCTGATGAGTCTCTCAGCCTCGTTATCCATCCAGATGGCATCGCCGGAGTAGGGGTTGACCGCGAGGGTTGGCTTCCGAGTTGCCAGAGCAACGCCGATGGGGTGGAAGTAGCCGGCACCTATGAATAGAACCCCCTCAGCATCCACCTTCGCCGCGGCAAAGTTGCAACCGAGAACCTGGCCCGGCCAGCTGACGCGGGAGTCCCCATGACCCACAAGGACATCGAAGCCGTTTTTCTCCAGAAACTTCCTCGCCCGGTCAAGCTGGTGGATGTGCTGGGCGGTTGTGACGAGGGCGATCCTTCTCCCAAGCCGCCTTATCTCACCCAGGTTCCTCTCGAGTGAAGGAACCACATCAACGGCCGCAAAGGCCGGAACGAATATCGTTGGAACCTCCAAGTGGAGGCGCATGTAGCTGTGGCCAAGGTGTATCAGCGCGTCACAGCCGAGTAGCTTTGCTTCCCTATCGGCTGGGTCGCAGGCACCGTAGTTTATATCCCCGCTTATTATCGCCTCGACTCCGTTCTCCTCAAGGAAATCCGCGAGAGCTTGAGCCTCCCCTTTTAGCCCCTCAGGAGTCTGAATGAGCACTCTCTCCGCGCCGAGCTCTCGTAGGATTTTCAGTATCTCGCCACTCGAAACTTCATGCATTGAGTCCACCCGGAGTCCATAGCAGAGAAACCTTTAAATGCCCATCGGCATCAGTACTATCAGAAAAAGTTAAAAATAAAAAATCCGGACCCGAAATGGTGAACAACGTGGTAGAGTTTCTTGGACTCCTCGGTGAGGCATGGGGAAAGTTCGAAGAGACCAAATGGCTCCTGCCGGTACCGCTCGTGATGAGCCTGATGGACTACGACAAAGTCATCAGAACCCTACACTTGGAAGGTTTTCATTTTGGAATTCGGTTTCCACTTCCAGAACCCTCACCGACCCTCTGGAGCTTTGTATCCCTGCCCGCGGGAGCATCTGGTACAACGTTTTCACCTGAGGGCCTCATGTTCACGGCGCTCCTCGTTCTCTTCGGGAGCTATCTCCAAGCGGGCTACATCGGAAGCATAAGGGACGAGGTTCTTATGCGGGATAGCAGCTTCCTCAAGAACGCGGAGAGGGACTTTCTCGAGTTCCTCCAGTTCAACCTGGTGCTGTATGCCGTCATGATGCTCCTAATCCTCTTCCTCATGGCCTTGCCATCCATGTTCTTCTCTGCTTTTCTGGGACTCATGATCTTTCTCTACGCCATCTACGGAACACCGTTTCTAATCTCAATCCGCGGGCTCAAATTCCGTGATGCACTGATCGAGAGCCTGAACCTGGCGAAGAAGGGTGGTGAATACCTGGACTATGCCCTTAAGTACCTCGCCATCGGGGCGTTGATTTCGGTACTCCTAACATTCATTGCAACGAACACCGGGGTGTTTGGCTTCACAGTTGGCCTGTTTCTGGCGGCCCCAATATCTCTAACACTGAGCACAGCCACGGTCATATTTTTCATTGACCTTACTCCGAAGTTTTCAGACAAGGAGAAAGCCTTAAATACTCCGGACGTCAATTATACCTCGAAGTTCGATGTATCAGGGTGATAAGTATGGACGACATCATCATAACGACCACTGAAAGCCTGCCCGGGTACAGGGTGGTCGAGGTGAAGGGCCTCGCGAGGGGCGGCATAGTCAGGGCCACCCACGTCGGCAGGGACATAATGGCCTTCTTCAAGAACCTTAAGGGCGGCGAGGTTCAGGAGTACACGCAGATGCTTGCGGAGGCCAGGGAGGAGGCTCTGAGGAGGATGAAGCTCCACGCCGAGGACATGGGCGCCAATGCGGTCGTGGGTGTTCGCTTCATGACCTCAGCGGTGGCATCGGGCATGGCGGAGATATACGCATACGGCACGGCGGTGGTCGTTGAGAGGATCGAGGAGGAGTGAGCATGTATCTCCTTCCGTTCCCCATACTCGGCGGGCTGCTGGCGTGGGCAACGATTTATTTCCTGGGCTTCGAAAAGCAGAGGTGGGGGGAGTTCGCCCTCGGTTTAGCAGCGTTTTTCATAGCGATGATTATCCAGAACCCCGTCCAGCAGCTCCCGCTCCTCGGAATTGGGATAAAGTCCAACGCCGACGTTATAGCGAGGGGAACCGCGTTCACCATAGGTGTTTCGATATGGCTCGGTCTCATTGCTGGAATAGTCCAGGAGGGGGCAAAGTACCTCCTGGTGAAAGGAAAGAGCCTGAACACTGGCCTGTTCATGGGGCTGGGCTTCGGAATAACGGAGGTCTTCGTTATAGCCGGGGCCGCTCTGGCGGGGGCCCTGGCCATGGGGGGACCCCTCGACGTCCCCACGAGCGCGGCGCTGCTCTCGATGGTGGAGCGCTACTTCGTCGTCCTCTTCCACGTCGGAACAGGGATATACCTCGCGTATGCCTACCGGGAAGGATTCGGAAAGAGCGGCCTTCTAGCGGTGATAGGCATCCACACAGTTATGGACTCAATGGCGGCCTATTACCAGCTCACGAAAAGCGAGCCGGTCATGTACGCGGTAGAATTTATAACCGCCCTCGTCGCACTGGGACTGCTGTACTACACGATTCCAAAGGCAAAGGTCGAGCTACCGAAGGAAGAGGAAGCCCTGTGGTGAGCGACGTGCTGGCGGACAGAAAGGAAAAGGCCCTCAAGAAGCTGAGAAAGGACCTCCGCTCCGGGCTCTACTCGTACCTGGTGCTCCTACTCCTGGAGAGGGAAGAAGAACTCCACGGCTACGCAATACGAAAAAGACTAGAAGAGCTCAGCGACGGCAGAATCGTGCCGAGTGAGGGGGCACTCTACGACATCCTCAAGAGCCTGAAGAAGAGCGGCCTGGTGGGAGACACCTGGGCGGAGGTCGGGGGGAGGCCGAGGAAGTACTACTCCCTGACGAAGCTGGGCAGGGAGGTCCTGAGCGAGCTGAGGACAGAGATAGGGGCGATAACAGAGACTCTGGAGAGGATGGAGGGTGATGGGGACTGAAAAGGGGTCCGCTCTCAGTTCCAATGGGACAAAAGATGCGGTGTGGTTTTACCTACTGCTGCAACTTCCGGAAAGGCCGTCAGCTACGCGGGGGTTCTCCTTATAGCCGCCGTTCTCATAGGGATTTATCGCCTGATTACGGGTGGTGTGGATGGACGGGTATGAGCTCCTCAGAATCCTCTGGGCGGTCTTCCTCGGCCTCGGTATAATTGCCGCGGGAGTTATTACCCTCACCTCAAAGGGTGAGCCTGGAATAGGGTTCAGGATAGGCTACACCTATATCTCGGAGAGGGCAAGGAGAAAAGCCAACCGCGTTTCCGGAATCGGGACGATCCTCACCGGAGTGTTTCTTATAATCCTCTCGCCGTTTCTGACGTTTGCATGGCTGGCGGTTGTCCTGCTCCTGGGCCTTGGAACAACCATGCTCTTTGCCTATCGGACTGCAAAGCGCGAGTACGAGCTTGAGGAGCTCTCGAAGGAAGCCCCCAAAGGGCCGGGGAGAAAGATAGAGCCTCCCGATCTAAAGGCATACATTGGTCTCCAGGCGGCGTTTCTCGGGATTTTTGCGCTTTTCTCCACAATGGGAAGCGTTTCAAAGGAAACCACACTGATCCTCGGTGGGGCGCTCCCTCTGCTCCTTGCACTGACGGTTCTCGCATCCCGTCCGCTGGTTTTCCAGCTGGCGCCCGGTTTCGCCGGAATCATGGCACGGAAGTTCGCAAGGGCGCTGACCCTTGTCTCAGGCCTAATAACGGCGGAGGTTGCCTTAGCGGCACTCGGTTACGAACCGGGTCCGCTTGGCATCGTGTTCATTCTCATAATCTCGCTCGGTGTTATCTTCTACGCAGCATTCACGGCCCTAACAGGAGCATATGAGGAAGGCTACTACTAACACCCAAAGATTTTATCGACATCCATATTCCGATGGATTTAAATAATTTCACACATTCTTTACCGTGGTGATGCCATGTCCCTTGAAGGGCTCTACCGTTACGCTAGGGCATATATGGAGCCGGACAATGAGGGGGCGAGAAAAAGGTTCAGGGAACTGGCGGAGTTCTTTGAAAAGCTGGAGCTCCCCAGAGGGGGAAGGATCCTTGACCTGTGCGCCGGCACTGGCATAGCCGGAGCGGCCGCCGCCAAGGCCACTGGAGCGAGCAGGTTAACTGTCCTAGATGCCCGGGCCGAGGACCTCGAAAGGGTTCACGAGTGGCTCGAGTCGGCAGGTCTGAGCACAATACCCACCAAAGTCCAAGGAGATGTGAGGAAAATTCCCGGTCTTGTGGAGGAACACGATGTGGCGGTGCTCTTTGGCAACACCATGATACACTTCGATCCCTTCGACGCGGTCAGGATATTCGCCGGCGTCGCCCTAACACTGAGCGGGGACGGGATCTTCATGGTAGAGGACACCGACAGGGTTTACAGGATATTATACAGCATCGGCTACAAGGAATTCTTCGTCGAGAGCAAGGGAGAAAACCACACCCTCGCCTCCGTCCACGAGGGATACGACGTCAGAAGGGGGACATTCAAAAGAGCCTACTACCTCCTGCCAGGATTTGAGAAAGTGGGGGAGTTCGACTTCCATCACTGGGACCTGGCGACCCAGTTGGCGATCGGGCGGATATTCTTCGGGGAGGCCAGACTGATACGGCCGGGGGAGCACGGATTCACGCGCGTGGGAGACGTCCTCTACTTCAAACGCCCAAGAAAGGACATCGCCGCCCTCGTCCTCGATGACTTCAGCGGTCCGCGCTGAACGCTATCTCTATCTCCTGTCCCGTGTTCCCATTCTTTACGACGAGGTACTGAGCCCCCTCAGACGTTATGAGGTCCACGTTAACCTCCGTCACGTTCTCCCAGCGGAGGATGACGCTGTCAGCAGTGACGTTCTCAAAGTAGCCGGATTCAGAGGTGACGATGTAGACGGAGAACGGGTGCTCCGCCCTCACGTGTCCCGTCACGTGGGAGCCCGCGGGAAGCCGCTCGGCCTGAAGG
>NZ_LLYW01000033.1 GCF_001484195.1 Thermococcus celericrescens | reverse complement strand
CCAGGGCCCTCTTCAGCATCTCGCCGCTCGTCCTCGTATCCATGCCGACGACGACCGTTCCCCCGCCGAGGTAAGTCCCCAGGGCCCTGCCGACGCCTGAGGCTAGCTCCGGGGTTAGCTTTTCGTTGACGACCTCTCGAATCCCGCTGGTTCCAAAGTACTTCCCCATGGGCACCACCTGGCTAAAGGCGTATATACTGGGAGCGAATATAATCCTTTGGGTGATATCGTGGAGGAGGCGTACGTTAAGGGGGCGATACTCTTTTCCGTTCTGACCTTTGGAGTGCTGACCTTCGCCGGCCTCTACTTCGACGTGGCGATAACCTTAATCGCGCTTCCCTTCCTGGTGTTCCTCGTGGTTCTCTTCATGGGCTGGAGCAACAACCGCTCCCTCGACAAGGGGGAGATGAGGAGGGCGATAGCGGCCATCTTCGTTGCCGCTTTTATGGTGCTGGTGATTGGAAACAAATACCTCAACGTCCCACCGGAGCTGAGGGACTACCTGCTCGGCGTGCTATCCACGGTCATTGGCTTCTACTTCGGCTACCGTGGAAGGGAGAGCGAGGAGGAGAGGCTCAACATGCTGGCGCAGAGAATCCAGGTAGAAGGAGAGGGAAAAAGCGACAGTACAAGAGAGAAGGGGGTAAAAGGCTAACCCCCAAATACGGCCACCTCGTTTCCATCGGGGTCGAGGACGTGGAGAACGACGCTACCGTTCAGGGCAGTTTCAAGGCCCGATACCAGCTCCGTGTACGTGTCCCTGACGGAGTTAACTTCTTCCTCGCTCGTGAAGGAGCTCATTGCCCTCACGTGGTACGTGGAGCCGCTCTTCTCGAGGATTACGTCCCACGGTCCGCTTCCTGCGAAGTCAAGCAGGTAGTTCAGGGCTTTCTGGGCGTCTTCTTCGCTCGCCCCCGTGTACCAGACGTTTATGCCGTTTGAGGAAACGTAGCGGTACTTGCTCCCCACCTGGTAGAGGACGTTCTTTTCGTCATCGAGAACCTGAAGGAGCACGTGTTCACCGTTGAAAACGTCCTGCGACATCTTTGACGCCAAAAAGACGAGGTAGAACTTTAGGGAAGCCTCAAGCTCGTCGGCGCTCCCGTAGGTGCTGGTCAATCCAACGACGTAGCCGTTCTCCTTCTTCACGTAAACGTCCATCTCATCGGGGTTCAGCTCGGCGTTGATGAAGTTAATAAGGGCTTTGGCCTGGCTCATGGACACGTCGCCGGAGTAGTGGACGGTGATGCCGTTTACGGTGAGGGTCTTCTCCGTGGTAATACCCTCGTCCGTGCAGCCGCTCGCGAGCATCACAACCACGAGCAGCAGGGCCGAAATCGCGTAAACCTTCCGCATTTTCTCACCTCACTTCTTTTCCAGCCGGTATATGCCCACCGTTGCGGTGTAGCTCTCGCCCGGGTTCGGCGGGGAGTAGTCCACCCTCACCACGAAGGGCTTCGCCGAGCCGTAAATCAGGTTCGTGCTGTCCTCGTAGGTCGCGATGACCGCGTTAGTACCGGGTTCGAGTATCCTGATGGCCTTAACGACTCCCGTTCCCCCGGCCTCTATCCTGTACGTGCCGGCTTCAAGGGTGTGTGAGAGGTAGAAAACATCCCCGCTAACCGTATCGCTCTTCACTTCCACGGGAACCTTGTCGTAGAATGCATCGTAGTAGTACTGCATGCCGAAGAGGGCTATAACCCCGAGCAGAATCAAGAGGAAAACTCCAGCAAACAGCTTTTTAATGAGTCCCATCCTTCTCACCCCCGTTACCTTTAAAATCCGAATAGCTCCCCTCCCTTGACCTTAACGCCGAGGTCGGAGAGCTTCTTCTTTATCTCCCGCTGGTTCATGTTCCCGGAGAACTTGCTCTTCTCCTTCCACTTTATCTCCATCTCATCCTTCTTGCCCTCGTCTATGTTACCGCCCTTGAGCTTGACTTCCTTTATCTCGCGGAGAGGGATCGAGAAGTTCTCCCGGGCCTCATTGGCTATATCTTCCGGGGACATGTCGTAGTAGCGCTCGTGCATCGTCCAGCCGGATGAGATCCTCTTGAAGAAGCCCTCTTCTCTCGCCTTCTGGATCATCTCCTTCTTCACGTGGGCCACTATTATCCTCTGGTCTGTCACAACCAGGTTTACAAGGGCGCTCTTGAGGAAACCCTTGCGGTACTCCAGGTTGGGTATAACGTAAACCACTTTTTCCATATCAAACACTTCCCACTTTTCTCTTCAATATCATCAAACAAGCCTCCTAATGAGCATTAAAGCCAGCTTTGCAAACAAAACAAGGAGAGCTAACGCTACCAAAAGCAGGAAAAGGCCCAGAAGCGGGCCGAGGACGTGTAATCCGGTTAAGGGCTCCGTCTCAGCCCCCTCCAAGGTTTGCGTACCTTATCGTTATTCTGTGGGAGCAGTCGCCGGTCTTCTCGTGGGAGACGAGCTCAAAGGCTGTAAGCGTTCCATCGGCGTTCCTGTTAACATAGACGTGGCCCATCTCTATCTCCCCGCTGACCTCCCCCACCGGATAGCCAGAGGCCGGCACCACCCTCGGGTCCAGGGTATCGAGGCTCCCCTCGCCGAGGTCTATCCAGTGGCCGAGTAAAGCCGGATACTCAACGCACCAGGGCTCGGCCATGAGGTCATAACCCTCCCCCGTCAGCTGGCTCAGTTGGTCTGAATTCCAGAGTTCACCTGTGGAGAACTTCATTACCATTGTTCCTTCAGTATCGAGGGTAGCGCTCTTGATCTCGCCCATTTCTCCTATGGGCGCTGCGGAGGTCGTCGTGGTTAGGAAGGACTCGTAGCAGGCCCTGGCCTTCTGATATTTCGCGTAGGCTTCTTGAATCTCCTCATCGCTCGCTCCTGATGCCTGAAGGGAGGTAACGTTGTTGTAGGCCTGGACGAAGAGCCTGTACGCTTCCTCCTTACTTGGAGCACACGTGGCCCCAGGCTCAACGCTGCCCCCGGCATTCTCGGCGCTTATGTGGACTATGTTGGGGAGTTCGTCGGCGGTTATCTCTCCGGAGTGGAGCCTTAATATGTCGTCGCTTGAGGTGGAAAGCGTCAGGCTCCCGTTGTCGGCGAGGTATGTTATCGAAACCTCCTCAACCCACGGGGCATCCTCGAGGATGAGGAAACTCATTGCGAAGTAGTCCTTCCAGAAGCCCTCCCCGTCGGCGAGGTACTCGAGGGTGACGCTGGCGGTCTCGTTGGTGACCGTGACGTTGTGGACGAGGACGTCGAAGAGCCACAGGTCAGACTCCACTTTGAATTCCGGCCTTCTTATATCCTCGAATTCGGGGTTATCAAAGTTGCCGTTGTTTATGGTCAACCCCAAAACCGGCTCGCCGAGGTAGTAAGCCTCCACCCTGACCTCCTTTGCAGGGTTGGCTTCGTAGGCCTTCTTTGCCACCTCGTAGGCCATGCCCATAAGGGCCTCGTTCACGGCAGGGGCCTCAAACTGGACAAGCGTTCTCTCACCCGAAAGGGATACGTAAGCGTCGGAGGCACCCATCTCAATCACGGTCCCTCTGAGACCCTGGGCAACTTCTCCAGTACTGAAACCTCCTGAACCCGAGCCTTCTCCTGGAGGGTAGGGGTTGTTGTCGGGGCTGAGGTTGTCCGGGATTTTGATGTAGCCGTTGAGATACAGGTAACCTCCGAGGAGCAGGAGTATCATGAGGAGCGCCTTCCCCTTCATATCTTACCCTCCTCGTGGAGTTTTTTAAGGTAGAATTTCAGCCTCTCCCTCTGACTCTGGTACTTCCCCTTGGACTGGGCGTTCATCGCCTGAACCTGGCGGGAAAAGCTCGTCTCTTCCTCAACGTCCCTTATCGTCAGGTCAACAATATCCTCGTATTTCATGCCGGCTTTCTTGTACTTCATTGCAGTCTTTGCAGTTTTTTCGAACTCCCATTTGTAGTTGTTTGCCAGGGTATGCTTGAACCCCTTCTCAAGCGCGCCGAAGGTGAACTCGAAGGGCTTGGTCAGCGGAGTCGATGGGACGAGGTTTTTGTAGGGCGACGATGCGAGCTGTCTATCTTCAATTCCGCTCATCTCATTGTAGCTTTCAGCCCCTTCCTTGCTCACGTGGAGGTCCTCCATGGTTCTCTGAGTTGCCTCATCCCCCTGGAAGAGCTGAGAATCTTTGTAGGCCTTGACGTAGTCCTTGCAGAGACCGACCGGGGATGGCATGAATTTTTCAACCAGCTTGTCAAGGGCACCTGAGGCCGAGTCAATAACCTTGTCAAGCATCTTACCGCCGTAATATTTGAGCTTAAACCAGAGGGAAGAGCCCTTTTTTGCTTCAACTTTCTCGTCCTTCTGGATAACCTTAACGTCCTTCCCGTAGGGAGTTTTTACTTCAACGGTTTCAAGACCCTCTCCAGAACCTATGCCCTTGAGCTTGTCGAGGGTTACCTCCATCCGGGCTTTAGCCCCTTCGCTGAGCATTCCTTCCACCCTTATCCCGCTGAAGGGGTTCTTGAACTTCGATGGGTCTCCAGCTTCCTGCTTCCCCTCTATTGGAGCTCTGGTTGATGTTGGTGTGCCTGTGGTGGAAGAAAAACTGGAGCTGGTGGAAGGAACTACAGAGCTCGTAGAAGCGGATTTCTCCCGGAGGTAGACGGTTATGGTTTTTTCGACTTCATTCCCGGTAGAATCTCTGGCGTAAGCTCTTATTTTCCCCTCCCCCTCGGCGATCTCGTCCGGCTGGAGGGTTACGACTCTGGAGCCCGTTCCACCATTTGGGCCAAGCTTCGGCTCAAGTTCCCCGCCCACCATTATGGTTTTCGGTGTTCCGCTCTCATAGTGTGCCCCCGCATATGTCAAATCGTTATCGTTGACCGCCACTTTAATGGTAAATGTCAAAGGCTTTCCGGGTTCGAAATATAAAGTCTCACCGTCTTTTGGTGAAAGGATCTGAACTTGAGGGGAAGATCCACTATTTTTTTCAGAGCTTATTATGGAAGGGACCTTAGAAGAGATTATTGAGAGCACGTCTTTTCCTAGGGAGGGTACCGGGTTCGTATTATTGAAATACCCCTCCACCCACACGTCAACCCTCGCAGCCTTCACAGCTTTTGCACCGTAGTATTTCGAAGAGTGTGGAAACTCCATTCCGGCAGGATTTTCCGTTTTTGTGCACTCCAACAGTTTGTAGTCGTCGCTCAGATAGCACTGATACCCATCGCTGGTAAGGGAATCATAATCTCCCTTTGAGATGGATACCTCGGCATCCTCATCTGCATCCGTAATTATAGTCATCTCAACCCTTATGGAAATTTCCTGGTGCTCTGGAGAGTTGAAATAAGCTGAGTAGAACCAGGAATGGATTTCGGTCGGCACTCCTGCCGATGAATAATCCACGAAGTAACCGTTAAACTGTACTCCGACAAGATTCAGTCCCGTTAACTCTTCTGTAGTTAGGATACCCTCTTCCAAGTTAACGCCTAACGAAAAAGGCGCTTGAAGGATAAGCAGCCCCACAAAGAGGACAAGCCAGACTTTTTCAGTCATCTTTTCACCACCAGAGCAAACCCATCTCGCGGAAAAAGAAAAGCGGGACAGGTTTCTTTATTCTACAAATTACACACTCATGGATAATAAACCTTTCGCAAAAAGAAATTCGATTAAGGTCAACTTCAAAGGGAAGTTTGTCGAAGTTTATTCGCCAGCTCAACCAGCTTCCTTGCCCTCTCCGGGGAAACCTCGTTTCCAACTTTCCCATCGCGCTTTATCCACGTGCCGACTATGAAGGCATCGGCGTGCTTCCACAGCTCCGGGAGGTTGTTGTAGGAAGTGCCCGAACCCACCACCACTGGCACCGGCGAGATTCTCTTAGCTAGGGCGAGCTTTTCCACATCGACGGGCTTTCCCGTGGCTTTGCCGCTGATTACAACAGCGTCGGCGAGACCCCTCTCAACCGTGTCCCTTATGGCATCCTCGAAGTCGAAGAAGTGAACCGCGTGTTTGACGTGCACGTCCGCAAGGACCCGAATTTTTGAAGGAAGGAGCTTCCTCAGCCTTGCCAGCTCGTGGGCGATGCCCTCTATAACCCCCTGGTCGGTGTAGGCCACGCCGCTCAGCACGTTCACCCTTATGAAGTCGGCCTTTACGGCATAGGCTATGGAATAAGCGGCTATTCCGTCATTGCGGAGAACGTTTATTCCGAGGGGAAAGCTCACCTCATCGCGGATTGCCTTAGCGACGGCGGTAAATGCTGCAACTGTGGTTTTGTCCACGTACTTCGGGAAGGGAACATCGCCAAAGTTCTCGACCATTACCGCGTCGAAACCAGCTTTTTCCAGCGTCTTTGCATCCCTTAAGGCGGCCTCGATAACATCATCAAGGCTCCCGCCGTAGAGGTATGAACCGGGGAGGGGTTTCAGATGAACCATGCCTATGAGGGGCTTCCTTTCGAACTCCATACCACCACCAATCCAAGGAGGACCCGCCGGTAGTTAAGGGTTTTGGATAGAAATGTTCAAAGTAGTACATTGATGCAAAGCCTTATATAACCCGCGGTTGAAGTAAGGAACATCATGGTGAGGCGGAAATACATCGCCTTTCTCACGCTAACACTGCTCTCCCTCCTCCTTGTCTCCATCGTGCTTGGACCAGCCCTCATCGAGGCCCCACCCGGAACCAAGAGCATCGAGGAGATACTCTCTCCGAAGCTTCCGCCCGGGAACGAGACCAACGAAACCGGGCCGCCGGCTGAGGTTCCGGCTTCGCCCCACTTCGTTCTCCTCGTAACGGGAGCGGCCCACACCCACTACCTCAGGCTTAACGTGTACACCGACTACACCGACGGAAGGTGGACGACGGGAAACGCCACGAGGGTTCCGAGCGGCGTCATCGCCCCCCCGGAAATAAAAGTCCCCCATCACGCCGAAAGGGACAGAATAACCGTTGTCTCGTTCCTTCCCCTCAGCGGGAACCTCTTCACTCCCCTCTACACGACCCGCGTTGACGGTGCCGGGGCGGAGGTGGTTCCGGAGTACAACCTCTTCAGAACACCCCTGAACGTGACCGCGTACTCCCTCTCAGCGGTGGGCTACACCTTTGACATGCCCTACCTGGCCAACCTCACGGCAGGAAACCAGACGGAGTATCTCTCGGCCCCCAACGACACCCGGCTGGCGGCCCTGGCGGAGAGCATAACGACGGGGGCACGCTCGGACTACTGGAAAGCGCTCAGCATAGTCAGATACCTGGCCAGCAACTACAGGCACGTGGAAAACGTGACTCCCCCCGAAGGGGCAGACAGGCTGACGTGGTTCCTGTTTGAATCAAAGGCAGGCAGCTCCTACGACTTCGCCTCCGCCTTCGTGCTTCTGGCCAGACTGAACGGCCTTCCCTCGAGGCTCGTCGAGGGAGTTTACATCGATGCAGTCCCCCAGACCCAGGTCGTGACCGAAAAGAACAGGCACTTCTGGGCGGAGGTTTACTTCAAGGATGCGGGCTGGCTGGTCTTCGACCCCCTGCACCCCACGGATCAGAACGTGTATATGCCCTTCGAACTGGAGGCACCCGAGGTTCTGATGCCCCTGGAGCCCGGTTCCTCCGGAACGGTTACGATAAAGTTCGAGCGGGTCGCAAGCGGCGGGAACGCGAGCGTTGCCGTGGACGTTCCAACCCTCGGGAGGATAGCGCTCATCAGGGAGTCGGGGATATACAACCTGACGGTGGGCCCCTTTGAGGAGCCAGGCTACTATCCCGTCATGGTCAGGGCAACGGATAGGGAAGGAAACTCACTGACCCGGATCATCCCGGTGACTGTCCCTGGAAACGTGAGCGCCCTGCCCGACCCGGTCACGGCGTACCTGCGCAAGAACGATGCGCTTACGGTGGAGCTCACCGTGCCAGGCACCGGGGAGGTGGGCCTCAAAACGGAATCCCCGCTGGTGGATTCCTGGTTCTCCATCGAAACCCTGCAGAACGAGACCAAGGTGTACGTCAGGCTAATTCCACCCGACGACTACCCAAACGGCTGGCACATCGAGAACCTCACGGTCATGCGGGGCGCGGATGAATACAACCTCCACCTCCCGGTTTTCGTCATGGAGCGAACCGAAATAAAAGCAGAGGTACCGAGAGCGGTGACCGCTGGAGACTCGTTCGTTATAAACGGAACCGTGGAGGGCAGTGTCACGGGTGAACGACCGCGCCGGGGAAGAGTGGCGGCGTTCATAAACGACAGGGAAAGGGACGTCCTAATAGGCTACGCAAACGCATCCAACGGGACCTTCACGCTCCCCGTTAAAATCCCGGTGTACCTCTCCCCCGGAACTAAGCAGGTCTTCATATACTACCTCACTCCCATTGGATACCCCTACCTCCCCTCCGGGGCCACATTCACGGTCGAAGTCAGGGGGCTGGCCAGATTCTCGATGCCCGGGCTGATCCTGGCCAGACCCGGCAACGTCACGGTCATCGGCAGCCTCCTCAGCGGGGCTGGGAGACCGATAGCCAATGTCAGCATCGAATACTACCTCGATGGAAGGCCCCTCGGAGAGACCACCGCCCTCGCGGACGGCAGGTTCTCCCTGGTTCTCCAGCTCCCCACGATTGAGAGGCACGTGCTGACCGTGAGGTACCCCGGAAGTCCCGTTTACTCCCCATCCGCCATGAACGTCACGGTGGCGACCGTTGAGCTGGAGGTTCCAGAGAGGATAACCGGAGAAATCGGGGAGCCCATCAGAATCAGCGGAAAGGTCGTTGGGATTGAAGGTGCGGCCCTTCAGGCCTACGTGTTTCCGGGGAAGACCTATCCGATAGACGTGACCAACGGAAGCTTTGAGCTGACGATCGAACCCTTCCAGACGGTCGGGGAAAGGTCCGTGGAATTCCGCCACGGCACCAGAACACTGGGGAGAACAACGGTGGCGGTTCTTTCACCGGTGGAAATAGAGCTCCTGACGCCGAGGGCGGAGGGCGAAAAAACCGCGGCGCTGAGGTTCAGGGTCGTTGATTCCGCCAACAATCCGGTAAGCGGGGTTTACCTCAACGTCAGCGTGGACGGCTTCGCGATGCGGGTAATGACCAACGGTTCTGGAATAGCCACCCTCGAAGTTCCTGTGCAGGAGGATGAAACCAACGCAACGGTGGTCGTTGCCTTCGACGGCTCATCCTACTACCTGCCCGCGAGCGGGAGGTTCCACGTCGTGATAGCCAGAAAACGGGGAATCCCCTGGACCTACATTGCCATAGCTCTGGTTATCGGTGCACTGATAGTCAGATACCGTCTCGTGAGAAGAAAACCGGAGAAAATGGAGGCAGAGAAGGTTCTGAAGATTATCTTCAACAACGGCATTCCAGTATTCAGGGAGGGGGAAACGGTGGAGCTGAGCATCGAGTGCGAGGGAAAGGCGGAGCTTTACGTTGATGGAAAGCCGGCAGGAAAGGGCAGGGACTTTACCCTGACCCTGGAAGTTGGGGAACACACCATAGAGGCCCGCTGCGGGGAGCTCATCGAACGTGCGACCGTGAGGATAGTGCCCCGCTACGACGACGCAGTGGTCGATTACTACGAGAGGTGCTTCCTGCCATGGGCTAGAGGGACTGGCCTGGACGTCGAAGGGATGACCCCCAGGGAGATAGCTGCGGCGCTGACGGACATGATGTACCCATGGGAGCCCCTAGACACCCTAACGGAGGTCTTCGAGAGTGCCAAGTACAGCACGGTCGAGGTGTCGCGGGGGGAGTTCATCAAATTTTACCGCTCGCTCCTCGAGCTGGTTGGAGGTGGTTGCATTGTTTAAGCTCAACTGGGGACGGATAGGCATTTACTTCGGGGCGGTTGCCCTCATCTACGCCCTTTCGCCCTGGGCGGAGCCCCTCAGCGCCATCAAGGAGCCATCGGCAATTTTAGCGCTGTTTATGGCCGCACGGGAGGTGGCGAAGGGGCTGGGGAGGGAGCTCCTCGCTGGGTTTCTCGTGCCGCTCGGCCTCTCGGCCGCGGCCCTTCTCCTCCCCATCCCGGAGTGGCGCCTCCCGCTGGCCCTGATTTCATTCGGCGCTGGGGTCGCACTAACCGCGCCGAATCTGGAGGAGCGGGCCAGGGTCGTTAGGGGGATTGGTGTCTTCCTGGCCCTCTACGGCCTGTCCAGAACGCCCCCGCTGATGGCCTACGGAAGCGTCTTCAGCTACGCCGGGGCCGCATTCCTGCTCGGCTACGCCGCCTCAGAACTCGTCGAGAGGTACCCCTGGGTGGAGGTCATCGAGAGGAACCTGCTTGGAATAGGTGCCCTCGGCGGCGTTTTGGGCCTTTACGTTTCCGTTAGAGGGGAACTCAGCGAGAGCCACCCAGAGCTGGTCTTCTACGGGGAGTGGCTGGTGCTCGTCCTGGGCGTCGTTCTGGCCGGATCGATGGTGTACTCCCACGTGGCGGGGCACGACCCGGAGCGCTACCTCCTCGAGCAGTGGCGGAGGCACGAGGCAAAAACGCTGGAGAGGCTGGGCCCAGAGATGATGGAAGCCAGAAGGGCCGTTGAGGATTTCGTCGTGCGCGGCAGGAGGGGACCGCTGGTGGCGTTCGTAACCTATTACGGTGCGAGGCTCTTCGGGGACAGGGAGGAGTTCGGAGCGCTCATCTCGAAGGTGGCGGACTACGAGGGAAAACCGATCTCCCCCCTCATGCCGCTCTGGATAAGGCGGCGCTATGAGAGGGCCGAGCTTGAGAGGAGAAAGAAGATCGTGGAGGAAGTTTTTGAAGGATTGATGGACCTGATGGGGTGGAAGCCATGACTGAGATTGAGGAAGCCTCCAAGAAGCTTGAAGAGATTGTGGAGAGAATTTCAACTGTCTACATCGGCAACGAGGAAGTCATAAGGAAGACCCTGGCGGCGGCTCTCGTCAACGGGAACGTCCTCTTTGAGGACTACCCTGGCTTGGGGAAGACACTCCTGGCCAAAGCCTTTGGGAGGGTCCTGGGCCTGAAATACACCCGCGTTCAGTTCACCCCGGACCTGCTCCCCGCGGACATACTGGGAACGAAGGTATGGCGCCAGAACCTTGGAACGTTCGAGCTCATAAAGGGGCCGATCTTCACCCACGTCCTTCTGGCGGACGAGATCAACCGCGCTCCCCCCAAGACCCAGTCCGCTCTACTCGAGGCAATGGAGGAACGGCAGGTGACCATAGAGGGTGAGACCTTCCCCCTGGAGCGGCCGTTCTTCGTCATCGCAACACAGAACCCGATAGAGTTCGAGGGAACCTACCCCCTCCCCGAGGCCCAGCTCGACAGGTTCCTCCTCAGGTTGCGCGTGGGCTATCCTAAGAGCCTGGAAGATGAGATGGCAATCCTCGAAGCGCGTTTGAGCTGGAGAAAGGACGACCCAACGGCGGACATGGAACCGATGATCGACAGAGAGACGTTCGTAAGAATCCAGGACCTCGTGGAGGAGAGAATTTTCACCAGCAGGGACATTGTGAGGTACATCTCGGAGCTCGTGAGGAACGCCCGGGCGGATTCCAGGGTGGAGGCCGGCCCGAGTCCCAGGGGCGGAATCGCACTGATGAAGGTGGCAAAGGCAAACGCCCTTCTGGAGGGCAGGGACTACGTTCTCCCCGACGACGTCAAGGCCTTCGCCATCGACGCCCTGGCCCACAGGGTCGTCATCAGGGCGGAGTACTCCTTCGAGGGCATCAAGGGCGAGGACGTTATAATGGAAGCCATAGAAAAGACCCCCGTTCCCAAAGGGGCGGAAGGAAGATGAGGAAGAACCTGACGGGCTACCTCCTATGGGCACTCCTCCTGGGGACGCTTTTTCTCTCCCCCGGGATGATAGGCCTGGCCACGGTGCCCCTCTCCATCCTGGCCCTCGGGACGCTGATCGAACCGCCGAAGGGCATAACCGTGGTGAGGAGAATATCCCGGAGGGAGGTGCGGATCGGTGAGGAGGTCGAGGTCAGGGTGCGCGTCACGGTCGAACGCGGTATGGGTA
>NZ_LLYW01000032.1 GCF_001484195.1 Thermococcus celericrescens | reverse complement strand
CGATCCCCCCGCGGGGCTGACTTTTTCGGTCTCCCACGTCACAGCGCCCAAACCCCCGGCCCACGAGCATCCCCACCACGCGGAACCCTCCGATGTCCCCGAGGAGAAAATAAAGGAACTGCTGGGCATCGCGTACTGCCCGGTATGCTATGAGAAGGACGGAGAGCTGGTGGAGCTGAAGATGGAAAGCGGCTGCGCCACCTGCCCGAGGTGTGGATGGAGCAAGTGTGTGATAAGCTGAGTGTTGTTGTGTGTTTCTTTTATTTTTGTAGATGCGAAAGATTTTTAAATGGTAGTGTTGAGTCTTACGATGAGGTGGTGGATATGAGGAGCTACAAGCAGGTTTTCTATCTTGTTTGGTTTATGAGCTTTGTAGTGTCCATTCTTGGAAGGATTGGAACAAGAGTATCAGTAGATGTTTCAGTGCACATTACCATCAGCCTCAACATTATCATAATGGTGATAACATTGGTGCAGATGCAGATAATAAGGATAACAACTCCTGGAGCTGGACCTTATTGGAACCAAAGATGGGGAACTTCTTTATTTTCCCCAATTTTTAGTTTAACAATAAATAGCGAGGAGGTGATTTAAATGAGCTTAAAGGAGTTGGAGAAAAAAACAAAGTGGATAATTACTAAGAAAAAAGGAGCTAAGGGCCCAGATGGGAAAATAAAAGTGATAAGCATGGGGCGACTAAAAACCGGAAAAGAACGTCTTGCACTATATATACCGGCTTCCAGCAATGTAAACGCTTTCCTATCAATGGTTGACAAAGTGCTAGTCGAAGCGGGCATAATTGAAGATACAGGAGAAATCCTTCTCAAACTCACGGCAACGGATAGCCAAGAAGGTTACACAGTTACAAAACAGAAAACTGGAGGAATAACAATTTCAATAATGAGAATCGCTAACAAACTTGGACTAAAAAGAGGAATCACAGAGAAAGAACATGAAATAGACCTCAGAAACAAAACTGTGTACATACTGTTCCCAAATCCAAACGACAGCTAGTCTTCTAAACTTTTTTAACATTTTCCTGCCAAAATAGGTTTTTTAAGGCCTTTCTTTTTAACTCACATCAATCACCCAAAGCTTAAGTTTGGGCTGAAGAACTCACGCTATTCGGAGGTGTTGTCATGGACAAAGTCTATCTCACGTGGTGGCAGATTGACAGGGCCATCTTCGCGCTCGCCGATGAGCTGAGAAAGAACTTCATGCCAGACGTTATCGTCGGCGTCGCGAGGGGCGGACTTATCCCGGCCGTGAGGCTCAGCCACATCCTCGGCGACCTTGAGGTCAAGGTCATCGACGTCAAGTTCTACAAGGACATCGAGGAGAGGATGGAGAAGCCAAAGATAACCATCCCGCTCCACGGCTCGCTGGAGGGCAAGAAGGTCGTCATCGTCGACGACGTCAGCGACACCGGAAAGACCCTCGAAGTCGTCATCGAGGAGGTGAAGAAGGCCGGGGCGAAGGATGTCAAGGTGGCCTGCCTCAGCATGAAGCCCTGGACAAAGGTGGTTCCGGACTTCTACGTCTTCCGCACCGACAAGTGGATAGTCTTCCCCTGGGAGGAGTTCCCGGTCGTTGTGAGGGAGTGAGGTTTTCTTTTACACTTATCGCACTCCCTGTTGCACGTCTATACAACTCTTTTACATAGGCTTCTTTTGAACGGTTCTAAAAGGGAAATATAAATTAGAATAAATTCATACTTGAAAAAAAGAAAAGATAATTACAATTAGTAAAAGGAAAAGCTTATAAGGGATAAACCATCCAAATAGTAATGCAAAAACTATAAGGAGGTGAACCACTTGCGGTGGAAGCCACTGTTGGCAGTCCTGTTGGGACTGCTGATGGTCGGGTTAACTGTAGGAAGCGCGGCAGCGATGTCAAGTTCCGCCCAGGATCCTCACGCAAAGGTAGTAGTTATGAAAGAGCTCCCAACTAGACTCTTAGTGAATACCCCTACAAGACAGGTCTTTATTTTTGGAGACATACTGATTGACTACAAAACCAATGGCAATGAAGCAACGATACTAATCAAGAACACAACTACAGATAAGATGGTAGACGTTGTTTATATGACCTCCACCAAGATTGATAACTCATACCTATTGACAGTCAGAGATTCCTCAGGAGCCAATTACTCCATAAGGACTCCCATAAATATAATAGCCCCGGATTGAGAACAAAACAGTTGATATCAAAGCCATTAATAAATAAAGAGCCTTCCACTACCATAGCTTATAATACACAGCAACACTACTGGTGGGATGGAGTATACTTTGTCAAAGGCTACATGATACGGTACCCACATCCAGATTACGAGTACTATGGGATAGAACCATGGGACACTGTTTCAATCAAAGGCAATAAGCTTACACACCTGCACTTCTCCAATGCAAAATCAGCGTTCATCCTTCAGGTTGGGCCTACTGCATTAGGAGCCGCCATAGGTGCTTACTTCGCCAATGTGCCGGGAGCTATTGTTGGAGCTATAGTAGGCTTGGCAGGGGGATAGCATTCGGACACTACCTTTTAGATGAATATGGTTGCTTATGGATATGGTTCGCTTGGAAATGGGAATATCACTGGCGCTGGGTACCCCCAGGATATGTGTACGAACCCGTTCTAAAATACCTCAGAATAGCCAGCTACACAATTAAAAATGACTACCATTTACCGAATCCTTGAGGTGAAAAGCATGAAGCGCTGGACTTTCGTGCTTCCATTCATTTACTTCCTCTTCCTTTTTGCACTGGCATTCATGGACTTCCCACGACAAATCAACCGCCAATGGATGTGGGTTCAAATTGGTGGACTAATTTTCATGATCGTGCTTGGGGGATACCTCGATGGGAGCATTCCAGAGGGAGAACTGACAGCAATCGGGGCATTCACGCTCTTGTGGCTTGCCTTAGCCTTCATCATCAACATCAGGAGGGAGTATTTCACGCTCCTCGGCCTCATCATAGAGCTGGCTTTGTGGTTCTCATCGAAAAAATCCTTTTGACGTCATGAAGAAACGTTGACTCGAAATCTCTTTAACCCCTCTTTCAAACTTTTCTCGGTGGTAGCGGTGAGGGCGTTCATAGCCATTGAGGTTAGCGACGAAGTCCGCGACAACCTCGTAAAGGCCCAGGAGAGAATAGGGAGCAAATCAGCCAAGATAAAGTTCGTCGAGAGGGAGAACTTCCACGTGACGCTCAAGTTCCTCGGGGAGATCGACGAGGTTACGGCGGAGGAGGTCAAGAAGGCCCTGGCGGAGATAGCAAAGAAGCACAGGAAGCACCGCGTCCGCGTTAAGGGCATCGGCGTCTTCCCGAACCCGAACTACGTCCGCGTCATCTGGGCGGGCATAGAGAACGACGAGGGGATAAAGGCGATAGCGAAAGACGTTGAGCGGGAGATGAGAAGGCTGGGCTTCAAGAAGGACAAGGACTTCGTGGCCCACATAACCATCGGCCGTGTCAAGTTCGTGAGGGACAAACTGGAACTGGCGATGGCTCTCAAAGACCTTGCCAACGGGGACTTCGGCGAGTTTGATGTTGAGGCCATAGAGCTGAAGAAGAGCACGCTGACGCCGAAGGGTCCCATCTACGAGACAGTTGCGAGGTTCGAGCTGGCCGAGTGAGGTGTAGAAATGGACGTCGAGGCCGTGCTTCAAAAAATTCTTCCGAGAATACGCCCAACAGATGAGGAGAGGGCCTTCGTGGAAGGCCTAATGAGGGAACTGGAGACCATAGCAGAGGAGACCATCGAAAGCCTAGGCCTCGACGTTAAGCCCTACTTCGTCGGCTCGCTCGCGAAGGACACCTACCTGGCCGGCGACCACGACGTTGACCTCTTCCTGGCTTTCCCCCTCGATACCCCCTTGGAAGAGCTCCGGGAGAAAGGTTTAGAACTTGGTAAGACCATCGCCGAGAGACTCGACTCCTATGAAATCGCCTATGCGGAGCATCCCTACGTGAGGGCCCGGTACAGAGGCGTGAAGGTCGACCTTGTTCCCTGCTACGACGTGGAAAGCTGGAGGGACGTGAAGACTGCCGTAGACCGCTCGATACTCCACAACCGCTGGGTTTTTGAGAACCTCAGGGGCAGGAACGACGAGGTAAGGCTCCTCAAGCGCTTTTTGAAGGGCATAAACGCCTATGGGAGCGAGATATACATCCGCGGATTCTCCGGTTACTTAGCTGAGATCCTCACCATCAGGTACGGCTCATTCCTCGGAGTCCTTGAAAATGCCGACTTCATGCTGAGGCAGAAGATAATAGACCCGGGAAACTGGCTCAAGCGGGAGCATGAGGTAGCCATGAAAACCGTCAGGCGCGAGGCCGAGGCTGACAGGCCTCTGATAGTCATCGACCCCGTCGACCCTAGGCGGAACGTCGCGGCAAACCTGGGCTGGGAACGCTACGGGGTTTTCTACTTCAGAGCAGCCCAGTTTCTGGAGGGTCCATCCGAGGGGTTCTTCTTCCCACGGGGACAGAAAAGCGGAAGCTACCTCGCCGAACTGAGGAGGAAGGGAACCCACCTCGTGACGCTGGTCTTTCAGGCTCCGGGCCTGGTGGAGGACATCCTGCTCCCCCAGCTGGAGAGGAGCGCGCGGGGCTTTGAGAAGGCCCTCACAAGGGAAGGTTTCAAAGTCCTCGGATGGAACGTTGGGCATGAGGGCAGCAAAGCCTTCATAATGCTCGAGGTGGACAGGAGGGAAAGGGAGAGGATGATGATAAAGCCCGGACCCGAGTTCTTCACAGAGCGAGGCCGGGACTTCTACCGGAAGAACGATAGGGTGTGGATTATAGGAAAGAGACTCTTCGCGGAAAAAGTTGTCAGGGAGGGAGTAGTTGAGGTTATCCTCGAACTCCTGGAGAAGAACCAGGTTGCCATGGGGAAAAGCGTTAGAGAAAACATCAGGGACGCCGGGATAATGCTAGACTACGTCCCGAAGGAGCTGGAGAACGAAGCCTACCTCTTCCTGAGCAGAGAGAAGTGGAATCTGAAGGGCTAGAAGAAGGGTCTTCTTTCCCATCCCCTTCTTCTCCGCGTCCTCGAGTATGCGTTTGAGCTTCAGGTACTCCTTTCCACCGAGCTTCATCAACACGGGGCCCAGAAGGGACAACTCCCCCTCACAGCGTTTCTTTTCCTCCAACACCATCCCCCCTGTCTCCGGGTCGTTTTTGTATAGTACCCTGAAGTTTTAAAGATTAGGCTAACAAAATTAAATAACCAAACGTCCCGGAGAGGGCAGGGATATCATCCCCGGTGCTCACACCACTCGCGGTTCTCCCACTCCCCGTGAACCTCGCCCGGGATGTGGCCGGTATCGGCGACGGCCCAGTCGGGGTTGTAGTGCCCAATCAACGCTCTCAGCTCGTCCCTCAAATCGCGCTTTCCAACGTAGAGTGCCGCCCTCGTCACGACGTTGTATCCGCTGCCCGGGACTTCGGGCTTTAACGCATCGAGCCACGCTTTCTCACTCGTCTCCCAGCCCTCCATCGAGGGCATCGCCGAGAGGTTCCAGAGGTGGTAGAGGCTCTCGAAGTTGAGGAGCTTGAGGTAGGCCTCGATGAAGAGACCCTGAAGTTCATCGCCGTCGAAGTACTCCATCAGCTCTACGAGGGCCTTTGCCATGACCGAGACGTTGCCGAAGGCAACGCGCGTATCCAGGTTCTCCCAGAAGCGCGGGCAGGAGTGGTTGGCGAGGAGGGCAAGATAGTAAATCCTGCCGAGCTTCAGGGCATTCCGCTCCCCGGAGACAGGTTCAAGGACGTAATCGAGAGACGTTTCCATGTCAAAGTGATCGTAGTAGTCCCTGAAGAAAATCCTCGTGTAGCGAACGAGGAACTCCTCAGCGTTATCGGCCCCAAGCTCCGCGAGGCCTTTCAGGACACCAAGCCTCACGACCCTGTTGAGCTCCTCAAAGAGCCTTGTGAAGGCCACCTTCCAGAGCTGGGAGATTTTCCTTCCGCCCACTTCCCTCGCAAAAACCTTCCCATCGGCCCGTCTATAGCCAAGCCACCGGGAATCGCTCGTCTTCCCGTCGAGGCTTAAATCGAAGTAGTCGCTCCAGGCGGAGTAGTCCTTAACGGGCATCTCAAAGGAACATTCGCCGTCAAGGCGCTTGAACTCACCGGAGAGCTTCTTCCTTACGAACTCCATGGCGGAGACCCTTTCGACGCCGTTTCTCTCAAGTCCCTCCATCCAAGCGGTAAAGCGGTCGAGCTGTGCCGGGTTTCCGAGGAGGCTCTCAAGGTCGCTGGCCGTGAAGATTAGATAGGGAACGCCGAGGTTCTCCTTGTGGTCATCGTGGTAGGAGAGGGTCTCTCTAATCAGGCCGGGAACGTCAAGCGTATTGAAGGCGAAGGCGTCGCTTATGCGCCACTCCCTCCCGAAGACGAAGGAGCTTGAATAGCGGTTGCAGGAGTGCTTCGCCTGGGGAAAGTCGTAAAGGAGCTGTCTCTCATCGAGGAGAAAGACGAGCCTTTTGTCCGTCGATGACTCAACCAGTTGGGCGGTTCTTCTCGTTATAACCGCTTCGGGAAGCCAGTAGCCGATTACAGGCCGGTCATCCATCAGCGGGGCGTAGAAGTCAAAGGAGACCCTCGCCAGGATTCTCTGCTCAAACTCATCAAGGTGGGGAACTATCGGGTGGAATGGCGTTGTAGGGACGGCGTCAAATCTCCGGAGAAGTTCAACGGTTTCTTCAAAGGCGCTTTTATGATAGCGGAGGAGCATTAGAAACGTGAAGGGCTCTATATCTATGCTCACGCCCTTCATGCGCGAGAGGGTATCGGCTATGTGCTCGTAGGAATAGAGCATCGCCCTCGTCCAGTTCTCGCCCTTGACTTCTTCTCCACGGATTCTTATCGCAACGGGGCTTTTTCTCTCCTTGTACTCTATGGGCTTATCCCCGTCACCGTCTTTAACGTAGACGATGTCGCCGGGCTGGTAGGCGTGGAAGTGGTGGGCGTACTTCATCTCCATTGTCTCACCGGGAGTGATACATCACAGGCGCTTATTTGGATTTCGGAAAAATTAAAGAGCATTTTTACCCATATGTGCCCGATAGATTAATAAACCTGTGCATTGAGATTTGACCGGTGGGAAGATGGAGCGCGAATTCAGGAAGATTCTGGGCGAAGACCTGGCGAACTACCTCGAGCTCATGAGGGCGAAGCTGACCTTCGCTGAGGAGCTGTACGGGATAAAGATGAACTACGTGCCCCTCATCACGGAGGGGGAGATAGTAATCCTCGACAAGAACGACGGGAAAATTAAGTGGCTGAAGACCAAAAGACCGCTCACCCCTGAGGAGTTCAAAGCCTTAGCGGATAAAATAAAGGAAAACCTTGAGTCGGGGTACGTGGAAAGCCTGCTCGCCATGAACATGTCCTGCGTCAACGGGCCGGGCGAATGAGCCTCCGTAGACTACCGGAAGCACCTTGATTCTGTCGCCTTCACTGAGGGGATGGCTTTCCTCCACCCTCTTCTCGTTCACGAGGATATGGTGCTCGTCCGTTCCTATCCCTAACTCCCTGAGGAGCTCGCCTACCCTTTTGCCTTCTTCGACCTCAAGTTCCCTCCGCGAGCCGTGTTTTAGGGCATGCTCTCCGTAGAGTATCAGCGTTACCCTCATGCAGACCACCTGGCTCAAAGGCCAAGGCGCTCCCTTATGCGCTTCACCTCACGCTTGGCCTCTCCAAGGCCTAACTCCTCTAAAACTTCCTCCTTCGGGATACCGTGCTCATCGTAGCCAATCTCCTCGTAGTACTGGCGAACCTTTTCGCTTATTTCCTCCTTGGTGGGGGCCTTGCCCTTGACCGGCCCGGTCAGGAGGGGTTCGTAGAACCTCGGCGGGTTGTCGTCGTCCTTCCTCGGATCCCAGTGGACGTCGGGCCCTCCGAGGAGGAGCAGGATCCTCTGGAGGTGGATTATTCTTAAGCCAGTTTCGTTGAACCACTTCTCCGGCGTCAGTTCAAAGCCCGTAACCGCGTTTCCGAACTCGATGATACGCTCAAAGCCCGGTCTCGTCGTGAACATGCATATAACGGCCGAGTCGTAGAAGGCATTAACGAGTTCGCCCTCGTAGCTCCTCGCCGGCAAACCAGCGGTCGCCGTGTGGTCGCCTCCCTGAACCGAAACGGCGTAGCTTATGTCCCTCGTGTAGTCGAGGTCGCTCCTTACACCGTGGGCACCGACACCGATACCCTTGACATGGACGGCGTAGCGCATAGCATCGACGCCCTTCATCTCCGAGATTTTCTTTGCCGCGCGGTACGTTCCCTCAGCCAGAATTTCTCCGATGCCCTTCCTCTCGACTATCAGCTCAAGGAGCTTTGAAAAGGCCTTCTCGTCGCCCCACTCCAGCTTGAAGCCCAGGTCATCTTCCGTTAGAATTCCGCGCTGGTAAAGCTCGGCAGCGAAGCCGAGGACGTTGCCCGCGTTTATTCCATCGAGGCCAAGCTCATCGACGAGGTAGGAGAGGTAAACAACCTTCTCCGGCTCGAAGACGCCAAGGTTGGTTCCCATGTAGGCCATCAGCTCATAGTCCGGCGCATCCGTTATGGCCCCCTTGTACTCGCCGTAGCGGAGGTAAGATATCTTCATGCAGTTCACCGGACAGCCGTAGTCGGCCCAGTACTTCTTTATCCAGGCTTTGAGCTCAAAGTTCACCACGCTTATCCTCTCGTCGTCGTGGTACTCCTCCTGCCAGTTCCGGACCGGCTGGCTTGAGCGGTCTTTGCCGACGCTGTAGCCTCCGGCACCGGTTCCCCACTGGCGGAACGTGGTGAGGGTTAGGAGTTCCCTCTGGAACTCACGGAGCATGGACTTGAACTTTTCTTTGTCGTGGACTTCCGGCAGGGGGCCGTTACCTTTAACGATGACCGCCTTGAGGTTCTTGCTGCCCATGACAGCCCCAAAGCCACCATAGCCAGCGGCGTGCATCAGCTTGCTCATTATCGCGGCGAACCTCACCTTCTTCTCTCCGCCCCTGCCGATGTACATCATCGCCGGCTCCTTCGGAACCCCACGGAGCTTTGACTTCTTCCTCAACTCGTCGTGAACTTCCTTCAGCAGGGTCTTGTGAAGCTCCACTCCTCCCATGCCCCAGTACTTTGAAGCGTCGCGTATCTCCACCTCGTCGTCGTTGATGAAGAGGTAAACCGGCTCCTTTGCCCTTCCCCGGATTATTATTCCGTCGTAACCGCTCGCTTTAAGCTCTATTCCAACCTCGCTGCTGAGGACGCTTCCCACTATGCCGTTGCTCTCCGGAGATTTGGCTACCACAGACGTCTTTATCCCCGGATAATAGCCCGTCAGAGGGCCGGTGAGGATAAGCAGCGGGTTCTCCTCGCCGAGGGGATCGACCTTTTCCCACCTCTCCCCCAGCTCCTTCCAGAGGATGTACGTACCGAGTCCCCTGCCGCCGTAGAAGCGGAGCATCTCCTCGTCCAGCTCAACGGTTTTCACTTTCCCAGTGCTCAGATCAACGTCCAGAAGCTTTCCAGCGTAGCCCTTCATCTCCATCACCCCAGAAACTCCTCCCCGTACATTTTCCTTGCCAGTTCGGTACTCTTCTCGACCGGATCCTTGGCGAAAGTCCGGTACACCGAGCGGTATTGGCCCTTCACCAGCGTCAGTGCATCGTGACCGGCCTCGTGGCAGACCTCGACGCACTTCGGGTTTCCTCCGCAGAGGTCACAGATTACCACGCTGCCTTTGCCAGTCGGAATTCTCGGGACGTTGCCTGGACAGGCGAGGACGCATGCCCCGCACTTGGTGCACTTCTCTTCATCCACCAGCACGGCACCGGTTTTCTCATCAACGCTCAGCGCATCGAAGTTGCACGACTCTACGCAGGGATAATCCGGACACTGGACGCAGGTGTGGGGAACGTTAACGCCGGGCAGAAGCTCGTATATCCTTATACGCGATGCCTCTGGCCATATTATCCCCTCGTGCTCCAGGGAACACGCTACCTCGCACAGTCTGCAGCCGCTACACTTGTCTGGGGTTATCAGAATCCACATCTTCTCAGCAACATCATCACCCATGAGGAACACCTAACTCCATGAGTGGGGCCAAAACTATATAACAATTGTGAAAACGCACAGACGAAGGCCTTATAAACTGGGATACGTTAGAGGGAGCGATGAACCGCTCCGAGGCAATCCTCCTGGGAATAACGGCAATATGGGGTTTTACATTCCCGGCAATGAAGGTTAGCCTCGATTACCTGCCGCCGATTCTCTTCCTAGCCTACCGTTTCGGGATAGCGTCCCTCCTAATGCTCATCCTTTTCCGCTCGAAGGTTCTCCGAAGGGAGACCTTTAAGGAGGGCTTCATTCTGGGAACGACCCTCTTCTTCGGCCACGGCTTCCAGATAGTCGGCCTGAAGTACACCACAGCCTCGAACTCTGCCTTCATAACGTCCCTCTACGTCGTCTTCACGCCGTTCATAGCCTACTTCCTGCTGAGGGACAGACTCAAGCTTAGAGATGCCGCTTCGCTCGCAATAGCCCTAACCGGCCTCTACCTCATCTCGGGGGCGAGCTTGAACTTCAATTACGGGGACATGCTCACCGTCCTCTGCGCCCTCAGCTTCGCCTTCCAGATAGTCCTCGTTCAGAAGTTCGGGGAAAAGGACTACCTAAGCTTAGCCTTCTGGCAGATAACCTGGAACTTCGTCTTTTCGCTGGTTTTTGCCCTCGTCGCCGAGCCGTTCACGTTCCCCACGGACCCCCTGCCATGGACAGGGGTGCTCTACACCTCGGTCTTCGCGACGGTGATAGCGTTCACACTCCAGGTGAAGCACCAGAGGAACACGAGGGCGCACAAAGCGGCGCTGATTTACTCCGCGGAGCCCATATTCGGCCACATAGCGGCGTTTATAACGATAGGGGAAATCCTAAGCGCCAAGGGCTACCTGGGTGCGGCGCTGATAATGGCGGGAATATGGAACGAGATTAGAAACCAAGGGTAGGGCTGGACTCGATGGACGGTACCTTACTCCCCCGCCTCTCTGACATTATGCCGAGGCTGAGGATCTCCTCCACGCGCTTGACGTCCACGAGCGTATTGATGCAACCGGCACGAAGAAGGGGCACAGCCTGGAGAGGAATCCTGAGATGGGAAAGCTTCTCAGCGGCCTCAGCAAGCTCCGGCCAGCAGGCGATTCCAATGGCAGCCTTGATTTCCCCCTTTGGAACCTTCGACTTGAGAATCTTCTTGACGAGGCTCCCGCCGGGGGCTATGTAGAACTGCCTATAGCCCAGCCTCTCACCAACTTCAATTATCGAACCCACAGGGCAGCGTCCGCACTTCGTGCATTCAAAGCCGTACTCCCCAAGCTCCGCCGGACATTCGCGGAAGTTTCTGAGGCACTGTGGGATGAAGACCGCCCTCTTCTCGGGAGGGACTTTCGCAAAATCCTCGGAGTATGCCCTGTTTTTGAGTTCGACGTAGATTTGATCGGCCAGCTCCTCATCCTCCCCCATGAGGGACAGAACCGCCCTGACGGCGCTCCTCGTGCTCAGGTCGGCACCGGAAGCAAGCAGTTTTGCAATCAGGTTTTCGATGCCCATTCCAGCTCCCGCCACACTCCTTTGTGATATCTCCGTCCCAGGGGAAATATAAGCCTTTGGGAAGGGTTTAGAAACAAAAAGTTAATAAATTCTTGAGGGTAGATAATTCCCGGAGGTAGTGGCCATGGTGCACGCGTACATCAGGGAGAGGACTAAGGAGTTTTCGAGCGAGGACAAGGAGAAGCGCTACAAGTACCTCGGAACGGAGGCATAGACGTCGGAGACCCGGGACTTGACAGCATCCCAGAGTTCTACGGCATAGCCAACGCCATCTGACATGACTGGAAGGAGGGGAGATAGGCACCAGGACGGCGCTCGGAAGGCTTGCCCTCCTCAAGCTGCTGACGTACAAGACGAAGAATAGGAAAATCAAAGATATCCCTGAGGAGGAGCTCGAGGAGATCAGGAAGTTCATAGACTACGTGATTCAGGTCATAAAGAACGAGAGCAGGCGCAAAGGTGAGCCAGATGAAGAGGCGTCGGGTTTAAATCGTCCTCGCCTTAAAATCCAGTGGGGTCCCCACAATACCCCGGAAGAAGTGACCAAGGTCCATCGGGAAGGGCACCTCACCCAAAAACCTTATAAGCTCGCTTCCCAATTTTGCCCCGATGCCCATGAGGGGGGAGTGTTTTATCCTTCGCTTCGCCCGTTTCGCGGCCTGAGTCCCCCTGTTCTAGGGTAGTCCATCCTAAAGATCATTTCTGGAGGGTTTTGACATGATAAAGGAACCGGAGTTTAGGGAGTATACCCCAGGGAAGCTTGAGGAAAAGGTCGAGCGCTTTTGGGAGGAGAACAACACCTACGAGAAGGTGAAGACCGCGCGCCAGAACGGCCCGAAGTACTACTTCCTCGACGGGCCGCCCTACGTCAGCGGTGCAATACACCTCGGAACGGCCTGGAACAAGATCATCAAGGACATGGTGATAAGGTTCAGGACAATGCAGGGCTACAACGTCCGCAGACAGCCGGGCTTCGACATGCACGGCCTTCCGATAGAGGTCAAGGTCGAGCAGGCCCTCGGCCTCAAGACCAAGAAGGACATAGAAACCGAGATAGGCGTCGACAACTTCATACGCAAGTGTAAGGAGTTCGCCCTCAACAACCTCAAAGTGATGACCGGACAGTTCAGGCAGCTCGGCGTCTGGATGGACTGGGACAACCCCTACATGACCATAAAGAACGAGTACATCGAATCGGGCTGGTTCACACTCAAGAGGGCCCACGAGAAGGGCCTCCTCGAGAAGGACAAGCGCGTCCTCCACTGGTGCCCGCGCTGTGAGACGGCTCTCGCTGAACACGAGGTCCGCGGCGAGTACAAGATAAGGGAGGACCCGAGCATATACGTCAAGTTCCCGATAGAGGGCAAGGAGAACGAGTACCTTCTCATCTGGACGACTACCCCCTGGACCCTCCCGGCCAACCTCGCCGTCACCGTTCACGCAGACTACGACTACGCCAAGGTTAAGGTCGAGACCGAGAAGGGCGAGGAGTACTGGATAATAGCGAAGGCCCTCTTTGAGAGGGTTCTGAGCGAGGTCGGCGTTAAGGGCGAGATAGTTGAGGAGTTCAAGGGAGAGGAGCTTGAGGGACTCCGCTACGTGCACATACTCATGGACGAGTACCCGGCCCAGAAGGAGTTCCGCGAGAAGTACGAGTGGGCTCACAGGGTTATCCTCGGCGAGCACGTCACCCTCGGCGACGGTACGGGCTTGGTTCACACCGCTCCCGGCCACGGTGAGGAGGACTTTGAGATAGGCAGGGGGTACGGCCTGCCGGTATACAGCCCGGTCGACGACGAGGGGCGCTACACCGAGGGCCACTGGAAGGGAACCTACGTCAAGGATGCCGACCCGGAGATAATAGAGCACCTCAAAGCCAAGGGCTACCTCGTGAAGGCCGGAACGATAGAGCACAAGTACCCGCACTGCTGGCGCTGTAAGACCCCGCTCATATTCCGCGCCACAGACCAGTGGTTCCTCAAGGTCAGCAAGGTTAAGGACCTCATAATCAAGGAGAACGACGAGAAGGTGACCTGGTATCCTGACTGGGTCAAGGTGCGTTACGACAACGGCGTCATGAACTCCGGCGACTGGGTCATAAGCAGGCAGCGCTACTGGGGCATACCGCTCCCGATATGGCAGAGCGAGGACGGCGAGATACACGTCGTCGGCTCCTTCAGGGAGCTGGTCGAGAAGAGCGTTGCCCTTGAGATAAACGGTGAAAGGGTTGAGCTTCCCAAGAGCTATGAAGAGAAGCTGAAGGTAATAGAGGAGAGGCTCGGGCCGGAGGACCTCCACAGGCCCTACGTGGATGCCTTCATAATAAAGGTCAACGGCAAGGAGATGCGCCGTGTCAAAGACGTCGTGGATGTGTGGTTCGACAGCGGAATAGCGAGCTGGGCTTCCCTTGACTACCCGAGAACTGAGGAGAACTTCAGGAAACTCTGGCCGGCGGACTTCATAGTCGAGGGTGAGGACCAGGTAACCAAGTGGTTCTACTCCCAGCAGGCGGCCAGCGTTATAGCCTTCGACACCGTCCCCTACAGGCATGTGGCGATGCACGGCTACGTCCTCGACGAGAAGGGCGACAAGATGAGCAAGAGCCTCGGCAACATCATAAGGCCGGAGGAGGTCGTCCAGAAGGAGGGAAGGGACCCCTTCAGGTTCTACATGCTCTGGGCCACCAACCCCTGGGAGAACCTCAAGTTCAGCTGGAAGGGCCTGGCTCAGGTCAAGAGGATGCTCAACATACTCTGGAATGTCTACGTTTTGAGCGCCACCTACATGAGCCTGGATAACTTCGACCCGACGAAGCTCAAGCCCGAGGAGCTTCCGTTCCGCGAAGAAGATAAGTGGATACTCAGCAGGGTCAACGGGCTGATAGGCGACGTCACCGAGGGCATAGAGACCTTCAGGCTCACGAGGGCCACCAGGGCAATATACCACTTCGTGGTCGAGGACCTCAGCAGGTGGTACGTGAGGCTCATCAGGAAGCGCATGTGGGTCGAGGGCGACGACCCGGACAAGCTTGCCGCTTATTACACGGTCTGGAAGGTCTTTGACGTCCTGCTGAGGCTCATGGCGCCCTTCACGCCCTACATAGCCGAGGAGATATACCAGAACATGCTCAGGCCGTTCGTCGGGGTGGAGAGCGTCCACATGCTCGACTGGCCGGAGGTCGAGGAAGAGGCGAGGGACGAGGAACTTGAGAGGGAGATGGAATACGTCAGGAGGATAGTCGAGGCCGGCTCAAGTGCCAGGCAAAAAGCCAGGATAAAGCTCCGCTACCCGGTCAGGAGGATAATCATAGAGACCGAAGATGAGACAGTAAAGAATGCCGTTGAGAGGCTCAACAGAATACTCCGCGACCAGCTCAACGCCAAGGAGGTCGTCGTTGGCAAGGTAGAGAGGGAGCTCGTCATCAAGCCCAACTTCGCCAAGGTCGGGCCGGAGTTCAAGGGCAAGGCCAAGCCCGTGATAGCGTGGATAAACGAGCACGGCAGAGAGCTCTACGAGAAGGGGGAGATGGACGTCGAGATAGAGGGAGAGACCTTCCACCTTACCAAGGAGCACCTGAGCATAGAGGAGAAGCTGCCGGACTTCTTCGTTGCAGAGGACTTCGAGGGCGGAAGGGTCTTCATCGACAAGACCATCACGAGGGAACTGCTCGCTGAGGGACTCGCCAGGGAGTTCGTCCGCAGGATACAGGAGATGCGCAAGAGGCTCGACCTCGACGTCAACGACAGGATAGTCGTCACCATAGAGACCACCGACGAGAACCGCGAACTGCTCCAGGAGAACCTCGACTACATAGAGAGGGAGACGAGGGCGACCGAGGTGGTCTTCGGTGAGGCAAAGGGCTACGTCGTCGAGTGGCCCGAGGTTCAGGCGAAGATAGGGGTTGAGAAGGTGGAGTGAGGCTTTTTCTAATTTTTCAATTATTCGTAGCATTTTGTAACTCCAAAAAGCATAAATACTTCAAACAGTTACTTTATGCGGTGAATACTGATGGAGTTCATTCAGGAATTCAACAAGAAGCTTGGACAAAAACTGGGATTCAGCCTTCACAAATACCAAGAGATCGTTGCTAAGGAGCTTATAGTCCACATAGAACGCGGAGATAGATTTGTAACAGTTTCGATGCCGACAGGAAGTGGAAAGACAGTTCTTGAAATGTTGACGGCGGACTATCTACTTGGCAGGGGGTATAAGAGGATACTCGTCCTAGAACCAACGAGGTTCTTATGTGATCAAATGCATCCTAAGTGGAGACGCTTGATGGAAACGGGAAAGGAGTATGAAGGAAACTGTTGGAGCTTTCTGAGTGGATATCCTGTTGTTATTTCAACGCCTCAGACGGCCTTAAAGTGCATTTCAAATCTAAAAGATGAGTTTGATGCTGTAATAATCGACGAAGTCCACCATGCAATTACAGGAAAATATTACAACGAATTGATCTCCGAGCTTAAGCCAAGGATTGTTGTCGGATTCACAGCGTTGTTGCCGAGTGAAAAGGCGTACAAAGCAAGCGTCAGCAAAACTAGGGAAGTTGTGGGTGAGTTAAGACTGCTCCACTATGATTTCCAAAAACTCAGTAGTATTGACCCCAAATTCAGCCCACCCAAGGCATTGGTCGACATGTTTGATTCAGAACTGGAGAATGAAGAGACAGAGGTCTACGATATTCTATACTTTGGGAGGTTGCCGGGAGACATGAAAACCGTATACTTCCTCGAAAGAACGTTCTCGAGATATGGAAAACAGGCATTCTGCGAAAGCTTTTTCCGGGCAATGGAAAGAGGAAAGATAGCAGAATCTCCACAGGCCCGTAAAGTCATGAGATTTTGTAAAAACACCGAGTATTCCCACAAAGCCCGCGCATTGCTCGACGTGTTAACAGTATACAATCCTGAAGAAAATCCAAGGCTAAGGCCGGTTATCGTTTTCACATCTCGGAAGGCAACGGCGTATGAGTTCAAAAACGCCATAGTTAATGGGCTTAAAATCCCTCCACACAAGGTTGAAGTCCTGACGAGCGACCTTCCAAAAGAGGGGAGGAAGGAACTAATCTCAAGAGCCAAAAGGGGTGATGTTCACATAATAATCTCAACACTTGTCGGTGAGGAAGGCGTGGACATCCCGGAGGCAGGCGTTCTTATAATGACAGACGTCCCAAAGAGCCCGCTGAGGTTCTACCAGAGGCTCGGAAGGCTAATCAGGGTTTCAAGCCCGATGAACACAAAGTTATTCGTTATCACAATGACCCCCAAGACTGAGGAATACGAAGACCTAAGCGAAGCGGTCTGGAATCTGTACGAGGAGGGAGTTGATGTAAGTTACATCCTGCTTAACTTGGAGGAAAAACTGACCACCCAGAAGCTTCTCGACTACATCAGAGAAACCACCAAGATGTTGAACTCAAAATGGGCGTCGTACATGTTGCTAACGCAGGGAGACGAGCCGAGAGACCCCGTGGAATACTACCTGAGCGCCCTTAAGTCGAACGAGAAGTTCAGAGAGGCCATAAGGCAGAGGTTCGGGGAGCTGTCCGATGAAGAATTCGAGAAATGGACATTCATGATTACCACGACGTTTTTCCTGAGGGGATGGAGTGACGACATCAAGAAAGCCATGAAAGAAGTCGAGAAGAGGCTAAACAGAGGAAAAGTCATGAGAGACTTCGACAGGCTGATACTGGAGGACAGGCTTTTCTACTTCTACGACCCCGAGAGGCTTTCAGACATGGTGTTTATGGAGCTTGAACGGCTCCTTAAAACATGCGAGGAAAACCAGAAAACCTTCTGCGAAAACGTTTTCTTCAGGTTTGACAGAAAGGGGTTCTTGAGGCTGTTCACCAACGTATTCCCAATCGAGAACCTTGACAGCATAGTTGAAGACTTGAAAAAGACCATAGACAAAAAAGAAAAAATCTTTGGCAGTATTTACGTTGCAACCAGCTACAACCCAAGCAGTAAGGCAATAATAGCCAATGCCCATTTTTCTGTATCTGGACAAAGGATACACATAAGGCTGGAACCCCAATTCAACTACTACAACTTCAACGAAAACACCGAACTGAAAGAAAAGAAGCTTGAGCTTATCAAGTTAAATGTCAAAGACATCTGCTACAGAGCAATAGAGAAATACTATGAGGAATATCCAGAATAATCTTTTCATCTTTCCAAAATTCTCAATTTCAGCCCGTATTCTTTGAATCTCTCAAAGCCTCTATCACAGGTGAATAGAACCAAATTATACGCTATCGCCGTTGCAGCTATGAGTAAATCCTTGAAAGGAGGTCTTTGACCCTTCTTCATTAAGTCCCTGAAGACTGCCCCGGCTATCTTCGCGGCCTCTTCGTTAAATTCCACCTTTGGCATCATCTCGAGCATTAGCTCTTCCCGCTCCTTCAAATGTCCGCAGTAGAGTTCAAAAACGGCCATAACAGGAAGTGCGTAGGTTCCACCAGGGGAGAGGCCCTCAATGACCTTCCTGTTTCCTCCAAAGAGCTCTATCACCACGCTGGTGTCCAGGAGTCCATCCATTCTTCGACCTCCTTGAGCTCTTTCCTAAGTTCCTCGACCTCTTCGGGGGTTCTCGTTCCGAAAGCTATCATAAGCACGTCGAGGTTGCCTTTCTTTTTCTTCCCTATCAGCTCCCTGAGCAGTTCCGAAAAGCTCTTCTTGCCCTTCATCTTGACGAGTTCGTAATAGACGTCATCGGCTATGGTTATCGTCTTGCCCAATGCAATCACCTATAAGTGCATGCATGCACGAAATATTTAAAGGTTGTTCTACCCAAACACCAGCCCCCAGACAACCCACAGCTGGCCGAAGACGATGAGAGTCAGGATTAAGGCCGTTGCCTTTCCGATTCTTTTCGGCCCGTAAAAGCCAACCAGCCCAAAGAGAAAGTTTAGAGCAGAGAGCTCGAAGAGAGAATTCACAACGCGGTCGTTTCTGCCGAAGGCGATTAGCTTCGTAAGGTATTGAGAAGCCGAGGCATCTACGCCAACGTGAAGCGCGATGAGTCTGACCGCCAGGAGAATGCCAGTGAAGATAACGTTGTACTCGATGACAAAATCTAGAAGACCCCTGTGCGGTTTTTTACCGGTGAAAATCCGGTAGAGGGAGAGAGGAAATACCATCACCCAGATGACCATCGAGACGAAAAAGATGAAGAACGAAAAGATTAACGTAAACATTGCCAGACCGTTAACCACTCCCCGTAGGGGGTCTTTTGTCATGAGAACAGCCGAGGAAAACAATCCCCAGAAAATGAGCGCCCTTGCGATGGTATCGAAAACCTCTTTGGAAAGGTAGAGTCTGCCGTGGGTTTTCTCGATTATTTCTGGAAGGCGCTTTACGTCCTCCCGCGAGTAGCCGTAGCGCTCAAGAGCCTTCCCGGCGAAGTATAAGGCCACTAAGAGGAAGAGAGCCAGCAGGAGAAGAATTGAGAAAAGATTGACGGGATTGAGGTTTTTCCTCGCCTGGGGAACGAGAATCCAGATGACGAGCCAAAAGACGATAGCCAACAGCCACGGGATGAGGTAGTCCCGGATGAAGATCCGCATGGCCGTTAATATCCCCAAAGGTAAATAACCTTTTCGAAACCCCCATAGCTTATGCCCCCGTAAGCTACTTACTCCTCTAGAACCGGCAACTCATGGGAGTAAAATGAGGTAGAATTTAAGGCAATGGAATCCTCTCGACCTCAAGCCTGTCGAAGGTCGGGTACTCCTCAACGATGAAGAACCTCACGTCGCCCTCGATAGCCTCGGCGAGCTCAACCGCTACCTCCTCCGGCATCTCTATCCTGCCCTTCGCCCTGTTGACGTACAGCCACTCAGGTGGAACTTCGGCTTCCTCCACTAGGAGCGCGTAGAGCTCGTCGAGATCGTCGTATTCCGCCATGCCGAAGCGGAGCGTCCCGTCCTCGGTTATCTCCATGTATGGCCTAGCCACGTTCCTCGCCATCCTCCTCAGCCTGTTCTTGAGCTGGACCGCATCCTTCAGCTTGGCCGTGCACAGGTGGTAGCTCAGCGAGGTGTTCTCCTCGCCCCATTCAAGGAGCTTCAGGCCCAGCTCAAGGGAACCCTTTATGGCGGCGCTCTCATCGCTTATTGGCCTGTACCCCCTGTCGAGAATCGCCCTCAGGTTCGTCTCGCTGAACTCAAGCTCGTTCACGTTGAGGAACTTAGCCCCAAGGTCATCGAGAAACTCCGCGTACCACTTCATTCTCTCGAACCCTCCCGGAATCGAGGGGATCTCGCCGCCGACGTCCCAGTCAAAGTCGAAGGCGTTCCTTATGTTCTCAACCTCGACTTTGAAGAGCTTCGAGTTCGGGTTGAACAGATCGGGGTGGAATCGTATCTCATCCAGACCTGCATCGTAGAGCTTTTCGAGGTTCTTTTTGGTCGCCAGGGCGCCGGTGGTGTAGAGGTGGACGTGAAAGTCCTCGCCAAAGGCCTCCTTGAGGGCGCGGATATACTCAGCCGTTCTGTCGAGCCTCGCCAGCGGGTCGCCGCCGGTAACGCCAGTCCCCCTAGCCTCCATCAAAAGGGCCTCCTCGATCACGTCGTCCAAGCTTTTGACGGGTCTCTCATTGGCGTAAACAACATCGCCCATTCTGTGCTCGCTCAGCGGGCAGTAGAAGCAGTCCCTCGGGCAGACCCCGGTTGTGAAGAGGACGAGCTTCTCACCCCTAACGCAGAGCTGGCAGCCCTTGGGGAGCTCTCTCACAGCGTATGAAAAGTAAGGCGTCTCCCAGACCATCCACTCACCTCGCTAACCCTAAACGCGGGGGAGAGCTTAAAAAGGTTGGCGGGCAAAGTTGTGCAGATGCTTATGAGGGAGAAGCCGAAGTACCTGCCGCCCACCCTGAGGGACAAGCACCGCTACATAGCCTTTCAGGTCATCGGGGAGAGGCCGTTTAAGAAGGATGAGATAAAGAGAGCCATATGGGATGCGAGCATCTCAGCGCTGGGAACCCTCGGCTCGGCGAGGGCAAAGCCCTGGTTCATCAAGTTCGACGAGAAGAGCCAGACCGGAATCGTCAGAGTTGATAGGAAGCATGTGGAGGAACTGCGCTTCGCCCTGACGCTTGTTACGGAGATAAACGGTTCGAGGGCCATATTCAGAACCCTCGGTGTTTCCGGAACGATAAAAAGATTGAAAAGGAAGTTCTTGGCCGAGTACGGCTGGCGCTAGCGGAGGAACGGGACAGCCCTGTCAACCGTCCCCCCGTAAACTTTCATGTACCTCCCGCAGGCGTTCTCCCACGTGAAGTCGTTTCTGGCCCTTCTCTTTCCGTTCTCGCGGAGCTTTCTCAATGTTCCCTCGTCCAGCTCCTTGGCGAGAACCATTGCCCTCGCCAACGCGAAAGCGTCCCTCGGGGGGACGAGCAGTCCCGTGGCGTTCTCCGGGTCGGAGTTGAGGCCTATTACGGTATCCTTTATCCCCCCAACGGCACTTCCTATCGGAACCGCGCCGAGGCACATGGCTTCAAGCTGCACCAGACCAAAGGGCTCGAAGTATGAGGGAATTATCACGAAATCCACCGAACCGTAGAGCTCCCTAACGGTTTCCCTGCCGAGGAGCTCGGTAACCACCCTGACGTTCTCGGGGAAGCGGTTTTGAACGGCTCTGGCCCAGGCCTCAAGCTCCGGATCGCCCTTGCCGATTATGATGAACCTCATCTCCTTAAAGGCCGGATCCGCTGAGAGAACCTCTATCGCCCGGAGGAGGGTGTCAACGCCCTTCTGAGCTTTGTCAAAGCGCCCTATGAACATGAAGGCCTTCCCATCGCTCAGGCCGAAGCGCTCCAGAACGCGCCTCCTTCTCTCCTCCCTGGGAAGGTCCTTCGTCTCCATGAGCTCCTCGTTCCAGAAGGAGCAGTCTATACCGTTGAAGACGTGCGTAACCTTTCCCTCGAAGTGTTTAAAGAATTCCCATTCCTCCCACAGGTAGCTCCTGCTGACCGTCGTGACCATGTCGGCGATGTAGCAGGCGGTATGCTCGGGGTCTATCTCGGGGTAGGGAGCGAGTTCAGCAAGGTTGGCTTCGCTGAAGTAGTGGTCCGGAATCCTGGCCTTGTTGAGCCTGTGGACCGTGAAGACGCTCCTTATCCCGAAGTACTTCTTCAGAAGGCCCAGGGCAAAGACAGTGTGCCAGTCGTGGGCGTGGATTACGTCCGGAGTAAAGGCATCGATCAGCCCGTTCATCAGCCCGACGCTCGCCTTTCCAAAGAGAACCGCTTTCCTGAGCAGGCCCTCCCAGCCCGGGCCGTACACATCGGACTCGCTGAGAAGCCCTCCGCCGAGGGAGTAGACAACCACCCCGTTCTGCTCACGCTTTCTGACGGTTATCGAAACTTCCCCGCCGAAGGCCGAAACCCTGAAGGAGCCGAAGACTTCGCCGAGGTTTCTACCGTGGTCGGGGGTGAAAACGACGACCTCGTTTCCCAGTTCGGCAAGCCCCTCGGCTATGCTTGTTATCGCCTCGGCAAGGCCGCCCACCTTGACGGGAAGGTATTCAAACCCAAGGATAAGAATCCTCATTGACACCACCTACCTGATGAACCAGTGGATGGGAGATGAAGAAGGAAAAGAACCGCTCAATCGAGGAGGATGAACTTCTCGCCCTCGACGTCCTCGAAGTAGCTGCCGATGCCGCCGATCTTCCACTCCTTTCCGCCGGCATTCACGGTTATGTTGGCGGTGAGCGGGGTGTACTCGTATTCGGTTATCTCCCCGTCCAGGGTCACCGGCTCCTTCGTGTCAACGAGCCTCCCGATGACCTCGATCTTCCTCGGCAGCTCGACGTACTTGAGGACGGTTATGAGCGTCCTGATGTTGACGAGGGAGAGGGGCTTCGGTGCCGCGGCATAGTTGAGGGGTTTGATTATCTCGCTGTTGTCGAGATAGATGGTGTAGAACCAGTGCATGTAGTTCTGGATTATCTTGGGGCTCTTGGCCCAGAAGGAGTAGAACTTCTCGCGACGCTTGTCCTTCGGGAGGGCACCGAAGAACAGGGCGTAGTCGATGTCGCCGATTATCCAGCTGGCCATGAGCCAGGGGGCGCCCCCGCTCCTCGCGAGGATTATGTTGTTCCCTTTGAGCCAGTCGGGTATCTCATCGAAGTTGCTGATTATGACGAAGACTATGTCCTTCCTCGCGCGTATCTCACTTTTGAGCAGCTTGAGGAACTCAAAGGGGGTGTTTATCAGAACCTCGTGCTTGGCGGTCCTTATCACGTACTCCGCGCGCTCAACGGTGTTTTCAAAGCCCTGAATGGTCCATATCTCGGGCAGATCCTCGCCGTGAACCTCGCGGTAGAGCTCGAGAAACGCAACCTTGAGGTTCTCAACGTCCTCTATGAAGTCCTCCTTTATTTTCTCCAGAACAACCTCCGGGTTGACTGGCTTGTACAGGCGAGGGGAGCCCTGCATGACGTCAACAAACCCCTTCCTGTGGAGGGAACTGAGGACGTCGTAAACCCTCGTGTGGGGAATACCGCTCTCCTTCGTTATGTCTGTAGCCTTGCTCGGGCCGAGTTTGAGGAGCGTTATGTATGCGAGGCTCTCGTACTTCGTGAGACCGAGCTTCTGAAGCTTTTCAACTATTTCCTCTTCGTTCATACTGAGACCTCCAATCTTTTAAGTTTCACTCGCGATAGTTTATTCATCACTAGTGATATCTTGGGTGATAAAAGTGTATAAAATTTTCGGGTTCAAACCGGACCGGAAATTCGGGAGGGTCGCGATCGTCGAGTTCTCGATTCCAGCGGAACTAGGGAGAAAGTACGTGTACCTGCTCGGGAGCTTCAACGCGTTCAATGAAGGCTCCTTCAGAATGAGGAAGGAAGGGGACCGCTGGAGGACGGCTGTAAAGCTGCCGGAGGGGATCTGGCACTACGCGTTCTCCATCGACGGCGAGTTTACCCCCGACCCCGAGAACCCCGGACGGGAGACCTACAGGAGGCTCTCGTACAAATTTGAAAGGGAAACGAGCGTCGCGGTTATCGACGGTGGGGACTGGCCATTTCACGCGCCGAGCGCGACCTATCTCTACACCGTTGCCGGAAGAACCCATGTTCTCCTGAGGGCGAAAGTGGGGGCAGTCGCCAAGGCCACCCTCGTCCTCCCGGAAAGCGAGGGCATGGTTGGGATGAGGAGAAAAGCCCGGGAGGGGCTGTTCGAGTACTTCGAGGCAGTCCTGCCCGGAGACGGTGAACTGGAGTACTCCTTCGAGATTCGGACGCGGAAAGGCTTGACAAGGAGAATGGGACCATTCAGGGCCGTTCCATACCGCCCGGAAACTCCCCGATGGATTTACGAGAGGGTTTTCTACCAGATAATGCCCGACAGGTTCGAGAGAGGCCTGCCCGGAACGCCCAGGGGCAGGGCGTTCCACGGCGGTGATTTGGCGGGGATAATAAAGAGGCTGGGGCACCTCGAAGAACTCGGCGTCAACGCCCTCTACCTCACCCCTATATTCGAGTCCATGACGTACCACCGCTACGACGTCACCGACTACTTCAGTATCGACAGAAAGCTCGGAGGATGGGGGGTCTTCAGGGAGCTGGTGAGGGAACTCAAAAAGCGGGACATCAGGCTGATTCTCGACGGGGTTTTCCACCACACGAGCTTCTTCCACCCGTACTTCCAGGACGTGGTTAGGAACAGAGAAAGAAGTGAGTACCGGAGGTTCTACCGCGTAACCGGCTCTCCCGTTGTTCCCGAGCAGTTCCTGAGGGTTCTGCATTCAGAAGAGCCGTGGATCGAGAGATACCACCTGATAAAATCCCTGGACTGGAACTACGAGAGCTTCTACTCGGTGTGGCTGATGCCGAGGCTCAACCACGACAGCCCGGAGGTAAGGAGATTCATCGGAGAGGTAATGGAGTACTGGCTCGAGCGGGGAGCGGACGGCTGGCGGCTGGACGTCGCCCACGGCGTTCCACCGGAGCTCTGGAGGGAGATGCGGAAGGCCATGCCAGAGGAGGTGTACCTCGTTGGGGAGGTCATGGACGACCCCCGGCCCTGGGTTCCCGACGCATTCCACGGTACCATGAACTACCCCCTCTACGAGCTCATTCTCAGGTTCTTTGTTGAGGGTGAAATCGACGCGGGGGAGTTCCTCAACGGCCTGGAGCTACTGAGCGCCCACCTGGGCCCCGCGGAGTACGCGATGTACAACTTCCTCGACAACCACGACACCGAACGCTTCCTCGACCTCGTGGGGGACAGGCGGAGATACCTCTGCGCCCTGGCCTTCCTGATGACCTACAAGGGGATTCCATCGATATTCTACGGCGATGAAATTGGACTCAGAGGACGGCTGGACGGTGGCCTGAGTGCCGGGAGGGCGTCCATGGTATGGGACAGGGGGAAGTGGGACACTGAGATTTTCGAAACCACGAAACGGCTGATACGGCTCAGAAGGAGGAGCAGAGCGCTTCAGCTCGGCGAGTTCGTGCCCGTAAGGTTCCAGGGGCGCACGATGATATACGAGAGGGTTCTCGGGGACGAAAGGGTCAGGGTGGAGATCAGGTACTCGATGGAACCTGAGGACTGCGTGTTCCATGTGACGACACCCTGACGTCTTCTCCCGGGGGATGAAGGGGAAGGGGCAGATGGCACCCCACGGACAGACAGCCCATCCCCGACCCGTTCCCTGTGGTCCACTCTTTTCATGGAGGACTAACTATGTGCATGGCCAACAACTCTGATCAAAGAAGCGCAAGATATATATATCACCGTCGATGATACTATATCACCCAAAATCAAGGCGGGTGATAAAGATATGAAGAAAGGACTGTTTGCCCTGCTTTTGGTGGGGGTTTTGGTTCTTAGCGTTGTGGCCAGCGGCTGTATATCCCCCGGAGGGGAGAGCCCGAGTTCAACGACGACCAGCTCCCCCAGTCCAACCGAGACCACCACGAGCTCACCGAGTTCAACCACCTCCAGCCCGAGCCCCACTGAGACCACCACCACTACCCCGCCCGAGACGGAGTGCGGAAGCGGGGAGGTCGTCATCTGGCACGCCATGCAGCCTAACGAGCTTGAGGTCTTCCAGAGCCTCGCCGAGGAGTACATGGCCATGTGCCCGGACGTCACCATAACCTTTGAGCAGAAGCCCGAGCTTGAGAGCGCCCTCAAGGCTGCCATACCCACCGGCCAGGGGCCGGACCTCTTCATCTGGGCTCACGACTGGATAGGCAAGTTCGCGGAGGCCGGCATGCTCGAGCCGATTGATGACTACATCACCGATGACGTCCTCAACGGCTTTGCCCCGATGGCCCAGGAGGCCATGCAGTACAAGGGGCACTACTACGCCATGCCCTTCGCGGCCGAGACTGCCGCGCTCATATACAACAAGGACATGGTGAGCGAGGCCCCGAAGACCTTCGACGAGATGAAGGCGATAATGGAGCAGTACAACGACCCGGACAATGAGAAGTACGGAATAGCGTATCCGCTCAACGCATACTTCCTCTCGGCCTGGGCCCAGGCCTTCGGTGGCTACTACTTCGACGACCAGAGTGAGATGCCCGGTCTCGACCAGCCCGAGACGATAGACGGTTTCGAGTTCTTCTTCCAGAACATCTGGCCGTACATGGCCCCGACCGCAGACTACGGAACCCAGCAGAGCATATTCCTTGAGGGCCGTGCTCCCATGATGATAAACGGCCCGTGGAGCATAAGCGACGTCAAGAAGGCCGGAATAGACTTCGGCGTCGTTCCGCTCCCGCCGATAACCAAGGACGGTAAGGAGTACTGGCCGAGGCCGTACGGTGGAGTCAAGGACATCTACTTCGCGGCCGGTATAAAGAACAAGGAGGCCGCCTGGAAGTTCGTCAAGTGGTTCACCACCACCCCAGAGGTCATCAAGGAGCTATCACTCCAGCTCGGCTACATCCCCGTTCTCACCCCCGTTCTCAACGACCCGGACATCCAGAACGACCCCGTTATCTACGGCTTCGGGCAGGCCGTTCAGCACGCGTACCTGATGCCCAAGAGCCCGAAGATGGGCGCCGTCTGGGGCGGCGTCGACGGGGCAATCAACGAGATACTCCAGGACCCGGAGAACGCCGATATAAAGGCCATACTCGAGAAGTACCAGCAGCAGATACTCGACAACATGAACGGCTGAAGCCTTTCTCCTTTTTCATACCTTTTTGGAGGGATTGGAATGAAAAAGACCACGACCATTGCTCTGTTCCTAATCCTGCCTGGAATGGCAGCGTTCCTGTTTTTCAACCTATGGCCGATAATATACTCGATATATCTCGCATTCACCAACGCCCAGCTCGGCAACTTCCCGGTTCAGGCCCCGGACGCCCCGCAGCTTCAGTTCGTTGGTCTTGAGAACTTCCGCTGGATACTCGGCGACGAAACATTCAGGAGCGCCTTCCTGTGGACGTGGATATTCGTGGTGGCCAGCGTCACCCTGAAGGTTCTCGCGGGAATCATCCTCAGCCTGCTCTACAACAGCAGATACGTCAAAGGAAAAATGATCTACCGTTCCCTCCTCATAATCCCCTGGGCGCTGCCGCTGCTCTTCTCCGTTACCGTCTGGAAGTTCATGTTCGACCCGATATTCGGGCCGATAAACCAGCTGCTTAAATCCCTGGGGGTTCACAACCTCCCCAACTGGATTAACGACCCGCTGTGGGCCTTTCTCGCGCTCAACATAATCGAGGTGTGGCTCGCGTACCCGTTCATGATAACCGTCATCACGGCGGCGCTCCAGTCCGTGCCGGACACGCTCGTTGAGGCGGCGATAATAGACGGGGCCAGCTACTGGCAGAGGGTGAGACACGTGGTCCTCCCGATAGTCGGCAAACCGATAGCATTCGCCACCATACTCACCAGCGCGGCGAGCTTCCAGTACTTCATGGTGCCCTACATCTACAACGCGGGCCTGTTCGAGGACAAGTTCATACTGCTCTACGGTTTCAGGAAGGCCTTCGGAGCCAGCCCCCACTACGGAAAGGCCGCGGCGATAATGATAATCGCCACGCTCGTGCTTGCCGTGTACATGTACGTTAACGTCAGGATAACCAGACTTCAGGAGGGTGCCAAGGGATGATGGGAAGGCGCAAAGGGGAGGTCGTCAGGAGCTTTGTCCTGACCCTGCTGGCGATCTTCGTCATGTTTATCATACTCTTCCCAGTTTACTACATCTTCGTCGTCTCAATAAGCCCGGGCTCAACGCTCGCAACCACGGAGTTCCACATTATCCCCCGAAACGTCAGCCTTGACTCGTACAGGGAGGTGCTCTTTGGATTCTCAGGAAGCAAACTCTCGGAGAACTTCACAGGAACCATCGAGGGAAGCGCCCACGTTCAGGACGGCAGGCTGTACCTGCTGGAAGGGACGATAAAGGGCAAGGTCAAATACGGGCCATTCACAGGACTGGTGTTTGAGATCCCGGTGAAAAACCTGGTTTTCGACGTTTCAACGGACGTTAACGCTCAGGGACAGCTGAAGGGTGAGGTCAAGGGACTCTTCATCCTCACAAGGATGAACGACGACGGCACTGTGGGCTTCGCGATAATGAGGAACGTTGAGCTGAAGGGCGGAACCATTGAGGGCACCCACGTCTCGGGCCCGATGGAGAAGTACGTCGTTGCCAGGAACAGCGGAACCGTCAGGTTCACAAGGGTGGGGAAGTTCGTCAACTCGAAGTTCTTCGGCTACCTCAAGAACAGCCTCATCATAGCCACAATAACGGTGCTGCTGACGCTCGTGTTCGTCGTCCCAGCCGCCTACGCATTCTCGCGCATGAAGTTCTTCGGCAGGGAGCACGTGCTCTACTTCTACCTGATGTTCACGCAGGTGGCGGGCGGTCTCGGAATAGCGGGCCTTATAGCCCTCTACGGTATGATAGTCAAGCTGGGCCTCTACGACAAGCTGCCGGTGCTGTCCTTCATCTATGCCGCCGGAAGCGTTCCCTTCAACACCTGGCTGCTCAAGGGATACATAGACTCCATAAGCCCGGACTTCGACGAGGCTGCCCTGGTGGACGGCGCCAGCTACCTTCAGATAATCAGGCACGTGCTCCTCCCGATGGCGCTGCCAGGAATAGCCACGGTCACAATATTCGCGTTTATCGGAGGATGGACTGAGTTCATCCTGGCAAGCCTGCTGCTGACTGAGTCGCACCAGCCACTGTCGGTGTGGATATACCTTCTCCTGGGCGGCATAGGCAGGGGAATAGACTGGAGCTACTTCGCAGCAGCTGCTCTGCTCTTCGCCCTGCCCGTGTTCGTGGCGTTCATGCTCGCCCAGAACTACATAAGGAGCGGTCTTACAGTTGGAGGTCTCAAGGAGTGAGGTGATAATATGAGGAGGGTTGCTGCCCTTTTCCTTGCCTTTTTGATGGTTGGAAGCCTAATGGGAGTAAGCTTCAAGGGCGTTGGGGCGGCCGAGCCGAAGCCGCTCAACGTCATAATAGTCTGGCACCAGCACCAGCCCTACTACTACGACCCGGTCCAGGACGTCTACACCAGGCCCTGGGTCAGGCTCCATGCGGCAAACAACTACTGGAAGATGGCCTATTACCTCAGCCAGTATCCGGACGTTCACGCCACGATTGATTTATCGGGCTCACTCATAGCCCAGCTCGCTGACTACATGAACGGGAAGAAGGACACCTACCAGATAATCACCGAGAAGATAGCCAGCGGCGAGCCTCTGACCGTTGACGAGAAGTGGTTCATGCTGCAGGCACCGGGAGGGTTCTTCGACCACACCATCCCCTGGAACGGCGAGCCGATAACTGACCCCAGCGGCAACCCGGTAAGGGACCCCTGGGATCGCTACACGGAGCTGAAGGACAAGATGATGCAGGCCAAGGCTAAGTACGCCAACCTGCCGCTCGAGGAGCAGAAGGCGGCGGTCACAGGCGAGTTCACTGAGCAGGACTACATCGACCTCGCTGTTCTCTTCAACCTCGCCTGGATCGACTACAAGTACATAATGGACACCCCTGCCCTCAGGGACCTCTACAAGAAGGTTGATGAGGGCGACTACACCAGGGAGGACGTTAAAACCGTCCTCGACGCCCAGCTCTGGCTCATCAACCACACCTTCAAGGAGCACGAGAGGATAAACCTCCTCCTTGGCAACGGCAACGTCGAGGTCACGGTCGTTCCCTACGCCCACCCGATAGGCCCAATACTCAACGACTTCGGCTGGGAGGGCGACTTCGACGACCAGGTGAAGAGGGCGGACGAGCTGTACAAGCAGTACCTCGGCGGTGGAACGGCAGTTCCCAAGGGAGGCTGGGCGGCCGAGAGCGCCCTCAACGACAAGACCCTCGAGACACTCGCGGACAACGGCTGGACCTGGGTGATGACCGACCAGCTCGTCCTTGACAGGCTCGGCGTCGAGAAGACGGTTGAGAACTACTACAAGCCCTGGGTGGCCGAGTTCAACGGAAAGAAGATCTACCTCTTCCCGCGCGACCACGCTCTCAGCGACCGCGTGGGATTCAACTACGGCGGAATGAACCAGTACCAGGCCGTTGAGGACTTCGTGAACGAGCTCCTCAAGCTCCAGAAGGAGAACTACGAAGGTTCGCTGGTTTACGTGGTTACGCTCGACGGCGAGAACCCGTGGGAGAACTACCCCTACGACGGCAAGCTTTTCCTCACCGAGCTCTACAAGAAGCTGACCGAACTCCAGGAGCAGGGGCTCATAAGAACCCTCACCCCGAGCGAATACATCCAGCTCTACGGCGATGAAGCAAACAGGCTCACACCGCAGATGATGGAGAGACTGGACCTCACCGGAGACAACGTTAACGCCCTCCTCAAGGCCCAGAGCCTCGGCGACCTCTACGACGCCGTCGGGGTCAATGAGGAGATGCAGTGGCCCGAGAGCAGCTGGATAGACGGAACCCTCTCCACGTGGATAGGTGAGCCCCAGGAGAACTACGGCTGGTACTGGCTCTACCAGGCCAGAAAGACCCTCATGGAGAAGAAGGGAAGCATGAGCCAGGCGGACTGGGAGAAGGCCCACGAGTATCTGCTTCGCGCCGAGGCGAGCGACTGGTTCTGGTGGTACGGAAGCGACCAGGACAGCGGGCAGGACTACACCTTCGACCGCTACCTGAAGACCTACCTCTACGAGATGTACAAGCTGGCCGGAGTCGAGCCGCCGAGCTACCTCTTTGGAAACTACTTCCCGGACGGTGAGCCCTACGTCACCAGGGCCCTCGACGGCCTCAAGGAGGGCGAGATGAAGAACTACTCAAGCATGTCCCCGCTGGCAAACGGCGTGAGCGTCTATTTCGACGGCGATGGGCTTCACTTCCTAGTGAGGGGGAACCTGGACAGGTTCGAGGTAAGCATCTGGGAGAAGGATGAGCGCGTCGGCAACACATTCACACTCCTCCAGGAGAGGCCAACCGAGCTCAGGTACTCGATGTCCCCGTTCTCCGCCGACAGCGTCGGTCTCCTCATAACCAAGCACGTCGTGTACGAGAACGGAAAGGCTGAGATATACGGTGCCACCGACTACGAGAAGAGCGAGAAGCTTGGAGACGCAACCGTTGAGCAGACGAACGACGGAGTGGAAGTCATTGTGCCCTTCGATTACCTCAAGAACCCGAGCGACTTCTACTTCGCGGTCTCGACCGTCAAGGACGGACGGCTCGAAACAATAACCACCCCCATCGAGCTCAAGCTCCCGACCGAGGTCAAGGGAGTCACGATAGCGGACATCGCAGACCCTGAGGGTGACGACCACGGGCCCGGAACCTACACCTACCCAACGGACGCGGTCTTCGTCGAGGGGGCCTTTGACCTTCTCCGCTTCAGGATGCTCGAGCAGACGGACAGCTACGTGATGGAGTTCTACTTCAAGGACCTCGGGGGCAACCCCTGGAACGGACCGAACGGCTTCAGCCTCCAGATAATCGAGGTCTACCTGGACTTCAAGGACGGCGGCAACAGCACCGCCATAAAGATGTTCCCCGATGGACCCGGAGCCAACGTCAACCTCGACCCGAACCATCCCTGGGACGTCGCCTTCAGGATTGCCGGATGGGACTATGGAAACCTCATCATCCTCCCGAATGGAACCGTTTACCAGGGTGAGATGCAGATTTCAGCCGACCCCGTCAAGAACGCGGTGATAGTGAAAGTCCCGAAGAAGTACATTGCCATAAACGAGGACTACGGCCTCTGGGGAGACGTCCTCGTCGGCTCGCAGGACGGCTACGGCCCGGACAAGTGGAGAACGGTGGCCGTGGATGCAGAGCAGTGGAAGCTCGGCG
>NZ_LLYW01000031.1 GCF_001484195.1 Thermococcus celericrescens | reverse complement strand
AACCCAACACCCCTCTACTTCCCCGACGGTAGATTAGCAGCTTACGAATTCAGAATGGTCAAGAATGGAAAAACCATAGGCTACATAATAGTGTCAGCCAACAGGAACCTACCACCGGCAATCCTGGAGGCAGGCTTTGGCGAGAAGACCCCAAGCGACCTAATGAAAGAACTCGCCACGAGAAAAGGAGTAAAAACCTACCGCCCCGCATACTTCAGCGGACTGAACTACGGCATTTTAACTGGAGACAAGATTGTGGACATGAAGGGCAGGGAATACAGAAAACCAGAAAAATACGAACTTCCTCCAGAAGCCAAAGTAAATAAAAACCAAGACGAATGGAGGTCAACAGAATCCACACTATTCACAATTACAAAAACGGGATATCCAATTATCCCACTGGCAACCATAACGTCCGAGAAGATAATCTATGACGTCCCTGCGTGGACCGAAACGGATCTTGGTAATGGATCCTGGCAATATCCATCTAACGTAGGACCAACAATAGACCCATGGGCTAAATGGGACGGTTGTGCTCCCATTGCAGGTTCTATGGTAATAGGGTATTACGCGTGGATACTTTTTGATGTCGGGAACATGGTCTCTGCATGGGTAGTCACCATAACTCCAATACAAATGTGCGATTCAGGAGAAGAGTGCCCAACTCCGCAATCAGTACCGGAGGTGCCTTAATGAGATCTAAACTCTTGGTTCTTTTCTCTACTGGATTCCTCATCATCTTGTTGCTTTTTTATTTTGCAAGAGAGGAACGGGGTCAAAAAAGCTGTCTTCTGGAGAAGTCAGAGACAAAAATCGAGTGTCCGGCAGTTCACGTTATGTTCGCGGACGATGGAATGGACATCGTCGAGTACAACCAAAACGGAACGGCCGTGCATTTCGCAGAGATGTACCTGAGGGGAATGGTGATAAACGAAACCCCACCCCAGGGAGGCCTCCAGATATTCACGGAAGAGAGCAACTGGACCGAGGAACTGGGCATCAAACCCCCCTGTGTGCTCCAGGGACAAAGCGGGCTTGTCGAGCTTATGGAACCGGGATACGTACTCCTGTGGCCCGTACTCAACCATGTGGACTGCAACGAACCGCGTGAAGTGACCCCACAGGAACTAAAAAGCTCCCCGGCCCCCGCCGGCAAAGTGTACTTCGCTTACTATGTTGTTCCAACCAAAGAAGGGGAATTTAGGGTTTACAAGTCAATAGCGTGGGGCGGCCCTGTGAAGTTCGAAGACGTTAAAGTGGGGTGCACATGTTCAATTGAAACACTAATGGCCAAGGTCGATGATGCCGTAAAGTCAGCAGGATTTGTACACGTCTCTTTGTGGGATATATCTGGTGGCAATGAGCATCTCGTACCGTTAAAGGCAACCCTTTACCGCAGGGGTGACGAGTACCTGTACGTGGAGTTCGCCGAGGTAAGGAGAATGAACCTGGCGAGGATTCTAATGCTAATGGGCGACGAGGAAGTCGTGAAGGCCTACGCGGAAGCCTTCACCGCGGGAAGCATCGAGGGTTAAGACATTTTCATTTTTCACGGTCGAAAGGGCAGAGAATAAGGGGGACAATGAGAAAACACTCAGTCCTCCCAGGGCTCGGTGTATTTGAGGGCCCAGCCGAACTCCTCCTTGAGTATGTCTATCGCCGCGCTCGGCGGGATTATGCCGCGCTCGGTTATGATGACGTCCACGTACTCCGGCGGCGTGACGTCGAAGGCTGGGTTCCAGACCTCGATGTTCTTCGGCCAGGTCTTGAGTTCCTCCTCGGGAATGACCTCGGTCGGGTCGCGCATCTCTATCTCGACCAGCTGGCCGAGCATCGTCTCGGGGTGGAACTTGTAGGTCTCCGCGGCGATCATCGTCCACACCCTGTGCTCCTTGGCGGTGAGGGCTATGAGGGCGGTTCCTATCTTGTTTATGACCGCTCCGTTGACCGTTATGCTGTCCGCGCCCATAACCACCTTGTCGGTCATCTTCATGTAGTGCCTGGCCGCCGAGTCAACGACGTAGATTACCGGGATGCCGTAGCTCGCCAGCTCCTTCGCGGTGAGCTTGCCCTGCCACTTCGGCCTCGTCTCGGTGACGATGACCTTTATGTCCTTGCCCTGCTCCCAGGCCCTCTTCATGACGCTTATGGCAGCCTTGCTGTGGCAGTGGGTCATTATGACGTCCCCGTCCTCTATGCGCTTCGCCCCCATCTCGCCTATCCTTTCGATAGCCTTCTCAGAGTTGTGAATGAACTCCTTTGCGGCGTTTATGACGATGAACTTGAGCTGTTCAAGGTCCGCCCCGCCGGCGTACGCCACTTTCCCGCGGTGCATGACGTAACGGAGCGCGTTGGGGAGTGAGACGGCGGTGGGCCTCGTCTCATAGAGAAGCTTGGCGGCCTTCTTCATCTCGTCCCAGAACGCATCAACGTCCGTCGCTCCGCTCTTCTCAGCCTGAATCTGAAGGGCGTAGGCCGCGTATCGCCCTATCTTGCCCGCACCCCTTATCCTCATATCCCTGATCTCCTGGGCAATCTCGAGCACTTCATTCACCACAGGCATTTCCATCCCCCCTTGCTGGTAACCCTATATTATGTCGGGAGGGTTTATAGAGCTTTTTATGTTCATCGATGAAGATTTTAGTTCCTTGATGTAAGGAAAAATACTAGGATGGTATCCTTTACATTTGTAAATGGGCCTAACGACCATTGCAGAAAGATTTATAACCAATCGCCGCCATCGTTAAGTGTATAGAATTGGTGACGTGCTCAAAAGTGTGCATTTAATGGGGGGAACGGAAGTGGAGGAAAAACTCATGCGCAAGCTGGGTTCAGGTTCACTGGACTTTGAAACGTACTTCTCTGACAAGGCCAAATCAATGAAGGCATCCGAGATCAGGGAGCTCCTCAAGCTCGTCGAGAGCTCGGACGTTATCTCCCTCGCCGGGGGACTCCCCGCCCCGGAGACCTTCCCGGTTGAGAAGATCAAGGAGATAGCCCAGGACGTTCTCACCCACCACGCCGACAAGGCGCTCCAGTACGGTACCACCAAGGGCTTCACCCCGCTCCGCCTTACCCTCGCGGACTGGATGGAGAAGCGCTACGGCATTCCAACCAGCAAGGTTGAGATAATGATGGTCGCCGGCAGCCAGCAGGCCCTCGACCTCATCGGAAGGACGTTCATCAACCCCGGAGACATGGTCGTCGTCGAGGGACCGACCTACCTCGCAGCACTCAATGCGTTCAAGTATTACGACCCCGAGTTCATCAGCATCCCGATGGACGACAGCGGAATGATGGTCGATCTCCTCGAGGAGAAGCTCAGAAAGCTCAACGCCGAGGGCAAGAAGATCAAATTCGTTTATACGGTCTCAACTTTCCAGAACCCAATGGGCGTCACCATGAGCCTCGACAGAAGGAAGAGGCTCATCGAGCTCGCGAGGGAATACGACTTCCTCATCGTTGAGGACAGCCCCTACGCGGAGCTTCGCTACTCCGGAGAGCCCATCCCGCCGATCAAGCACTTCGACGACGAGGGAAGGGTCATCTACCTCGGAACCTTCTCAAAGATACTCGCGCCAGGATTCAGGCTCGGATGGATAGCCGCCCACCCGCACTTCATAAGAAAGATGGAGATAGCCAAACAGGCCGTTGATCTCTGCGCCAACACGCTCGCGCAGCTCATCGCCTGGAAGTACGTTGAGGAGGGCTACCTCGACGAGCAGATACCGAAGATAATCGAGTTCTACAAGCCGCGCAGGGACGCGATGCTCGAGGCCCTCGAGGAGTACATGCCCGAGGGTGTCAGGTGGACCAAGCCCGAGGGAGGAATGTTCATCTGGGTCACCCTCCCTGAGGGCATCGACACCAAGCTCATGATGGAGAAAGCCGTCTCCAAGGGCGTCGCCTACGTTCCCGGTGAGGCATTCTTCGCTCACCGTGACGTCAAGAACACGATGCGCCTGAACTTCACCTACGTGCCCGAGGAGAAGATACGCGAGGGCGTCAAGAGGCTCGCCGAGGTCATAGAGGAAGAGATGAAGGCCCTCAAGGGCTGACCACTCTTCTTTTCCTTTCGCAAAGCTTTTTATCCCCTTCTTAGAACTGCAGTTAAGGTGATAGTCATGAAACCGCTGATCGGTATAATCGGTCAGATTGACCACACGAGGAACAGACTGTTTCTGGACAAAACTCACATCGAGAAGATCGCGGCGGCCGGCGGAATCCCCGCGGTTTTCAACACCGCCGCCTCACCGGACGAGGTTCTGGAGCACGTCGATGGCATACTCCTCATAGAGGGGCCCGACGTTCACCCCCACTTCTACGGGGAGGACCCCTCCAGTGCCATCAAGTACGTCGATGTTGACCGGGACGAGTTTGAGATAAGCCTCGTGAAAAAGGCCGTTGAGAGGGGTGTTCCAATACTCGGTATCTGCAGGGGCATGCAGGTCATAAACGTGGCCCTGGGCGGAACCCTCTACCAAGACCTCAACGAGATACCCAAGGCAATAAAGCACAACTGGGAGCTCAAACTCATAGGGCCAAGCCAGCGCGTCCACGGGGTCAGGATAAAGATGAGCTCAAAGCTCTACGGGATACTCAAGGACGAGCTGGACATAGAGGGCACCAACGAGGTCTATCTCCGGGTGAACAGCTTCCACCACCAGGCCGTCAAGAGGGTGGGCGAAGGAATCCGGCCGGTTGCGTATGCAGTCGATGGGCTGATCGAGGCAATAGAGGGCGCCGAGGATGCAGAGGGCTTCATCATGGGGGTCCAGTGGCAGCCCGAATACCTTCCGGAGATGGAGAGACTGTACGAGGCCTTCGTAAGGGCAGCGGCCGAGTACCGGGCGAAGAGGCTCGAGCTTGAGAGGGTCGAGATAGAGGCGGAGCTCAAGGAAAAGCTCGGGAAGGCGGAAATCGAAGAAGCCCCATCCATTACGGAGGAACAAGGTGAGAGCCATCACAGCTCGGAAACGACCGATAGCCCTCCCGACACGACCCAAACGTGATTCCCCTTTCCAGAATCCTTCTCTCCGCTTCCCTTAGGATCTCAAACCTCAGCTCGCGAGGCAGGTAGTGGTATCCCCCAATCTTCTCCCCCCTCTCGTAGAGGGGCCAGAGCCTCTCCATCAGCTCCGGAAACTTGGCGAACATCCTCCCCTTTGAATCTGGCCTCAGCTTGAGGGTCGAGACCGTTATATGGTTCACGAAGCTCAGGGCATCGAGCGTCTCCTCGAAGTCCTCCCACGTGTAGAACGGTATTATGGGGTCAATGCGGGCGTAAACTGGAATACCAGCATCCTTGGCCCTCTCAAGCGCCCGGATTCTCGCCCTCGGGGAGGGAGCATTCGGCTCCAGCAGCTTCGCCTTCCGTTTATCCACCGTGGTTACCGTTATCCCGATGGCACACTTAAGCTCTCTCAGAACGTCCAGGTCGCGCTCAAAGACCTCCGACTTCGTGAGGAGCAGGCAGCGGACGTCGTAGCGTTTGAAGAGCTTGAGAACGCTCCGGGTTATGCCCAGCTCACGCTCAATCGTTGGATACGGGTCCGAGGAGTAGGAGAGGGCGATGATGCAGCGCCGGTCAAAACGCCTCAGCTCACGCTCCAGTTTTGGAAGAAGCCCATCCTTTGTCCGTACGCGGAAGGCGTTGGGGATGTAGCCCGTTATGTAGCAGTAAACGCACGCGTGGTCGCAGCCGGTATAGACGTTCAGCGTGTACTTGAAGGGGCAGGTGCAGAGCTTCGCCTTCCAGGGGTCAAAGGGACGTATGTACATCACCTCAAGTTTCAGAAACCCCTTTAAAGGCCTTGCCCGAGGTGGAACCGGTGATGCTCATGACCGAACCTGTGAAGGGAAAGGTTGAGTGGTTCAAGGACTATCAGTTCATCGGCAGGGTGGAGAGCGACAAATGCTCCGTCATACTTGGGGAGGGCGGGATAAGCCCCATGAAGCTCCTCCTTCTGAGCGTTGCCGGCTGCACCGCCTACGACGTCGTCATGATTCTCCAGAAGATGCGCGAGCCGATCGAAGGGCTGGAGGTCGAGATCAGCGGCGAGAGGAGGGAGGAGCACCCGAAGATATACCGGAAAATCCACCTCCACTACAGGATATACGGCGACGTGAAGGAGGAGAAGGCCAGGCGCGCGATAGAGCTGAGCCAGGACAAATACTGCTCGGCCAGCGCACACGTTAAACTGAGCGGTGCTGAGGTCACGTACTCCTTCGAGATTATCCGCGGGGGGAAGGATTAACTTTTTAACCCCCTCTTCTCCGGCCCGGAAGGGTGGTAGCTTGCTCGAGTACCTGAAGTACTTCGTCATACTCTACGGCGGACTGTTCGCGATAACGAACCCGGTCGGAGCGGTTCCAGTCTTCCTCGGGGTCACCCACGACCTTTCCTGGAGCCAGAGACGGGAGATAGCACAAAAAACCGCCACCACGGTTATCGTGACCCTCGTCGTCTTCGCACTCATAGGGGAGTGGATATTCAAGTTCTTCGGCTCGAGCATCGATGCCTTCGCCATAGCGGGCGGCATACTCCTCTTCAAGATGGCAATGGACATGCTCTCGGGCCGGCTCTCGACGGTCAAGATAAGCAAAGAGGAGACGGAAGAGTTCAGCGAGGAAGTGGTTACGCTGGAGGAGGTTGCCATAATCCCGCTCGCCATACCCCTAATCTCCGGCCCGGGTGCGATAACAACCGTGATGCTCTACATGGCGAAGAGCCACGGCGTTCCGGAAAAGGCGACAGTGATAGCGAGCATTCTCGCGATAGGCCTGACCGTCTGGCTGATCCTCTGCTCCTCGAACGGGATACAAAAGAAGCTCGGAAGGGTGGGAATAAAGGTCATGACGAGAATGATGGGTCTGATACTGACCTCGATGGCCGTTCAGATGATAATCAACGGCATCAAGGGGGCGTTCGGGCTTTAACGTTTCACGATTTTATTGTTTGAGACCTAAATTTTTATAACTTGATTTTGGCTAGGTTTTCACTTTTGATGGTAGAAAGAGTTAAATAATCCAGTGGCATATTTTGTAATGCAATTCCCACTTGGGACATGCCAAGATTACGCATGTCCATTATCAATCGGAGGCGATGTGATTGAAAGGTAGTCGGGGGGCGTTCCTCCTCTTGTTTTTGATGCTCACCCTGGCAGTGGTGGCGTGGAAGCTAACGCAGGACGAAAGCTCCAATTCAGATTATCACTGCTCGCTCACGAGCCCGGTAAAGTACGTTCCCGGAATACAGGGAGGTCACGTTGAGAGGTACCTAGAAAACGGTTCGATCCTGATATTCTCCGAAATGCCCGGGGTATGGCCCGCTGAGGGAAACGGGACTATGAGGATAGTCCCCTGGGCAACGGAAAGGGGAATCTTCCCCCCGTGTGCAATACAGAAAAGCGAGGTCCAGGTAACGCTCAACGGCAGAGGAAGCACCTGGCACACTGGAATGCTAAATTGGAAGTGCGAAAACTCCAGCGAACCAAGGTGTGGAATCATATCCCAAAGCTCCCACCGGGACAGCGTGCCGGCGGGAGAAGTCAGAATAGCCTACTACCTCATTCCAACGGGCGAGGGGAGATGGCACCTCTGGGAGTACCTGTTATGCGGCAACGAGACGGACTTCGAAAAGGTCTGCGGCCACCCGCCTGTACCCAAGTGGTTCAACGGAACGTGCAACTGCAGTCTGGAGAACGTGATAAGGGCAACCGAGGAAAGAATAAGGGACGCGGGCTTTCGGGAGGTTTCAGAGATGAAACCTCTCAAGGGGGACATTCTGCTGGGCGTCTCTGCTAAGCTCTACCGCAGGGGTGACGAGTACCTGTACGTGGAGTTCGCCGAGGTAAGGAGAATGAACCTGGCGAGGATTCTAATGCTAATGGGCGACGAGGACATCGTGAAGGCCTACGTGAAAGCGTTCACCGCCGTCGAGGAGAACGGTCCCGGTGAAAGTTAGAACCGGCACATTTTTAGTCCCTCACGACAACTCTTTCCGGTGTAAGCCATGAGAGGCGACCTGATCCGTGTTCTGAGCACCGCGGAGGAGAAGGCAAACGAGCTGAAGCTCGACGGATACGAGCCAGACGTGGTCCTTCTAGGAAAAGAGGCCTACGAGTTCATAAAGGCGCAGATAAACGAGGAGTTCGGCGACGAGGAGGAGGTTTTCGAGCTCTCCGGTCTAAAGATACGCATGCTCGACGAACTCGGCGGCGACGCCGTCGTCATTGACAGCAAGGCGCTGGGCCTCGGTCTGGGCGGGGCAAAGCGCTTCAAGGTCGTCCTATAACTCCCCAGACCCTTCCGTTTCTCAATTCTATCCTCAATCCCCTGAGAACGAGCAGGCTGAGCGATACTGCCATGACGTCCGCCAGGCTGCCCGGGTTTCTCAGGTCGCCCCTCTCGCGCATAAAGGCATCGAACTCCTCAACGCTGAGTTCCCCGGCGAGAACTTTCCCGGCGTTTTCCCGAACGAGCTTAGCCTCCTCAAGGCCGGCCTTTCTGGCTATCAGCGTGTCCATATTGGCAGCCAAAAGCTCAAGAAAAGCCCTGAGCACAGCCTCATCCAGCGGAAGCTCTTTTATCAGCTCGTAGAGCCTTCCGAAGGTGGAGTAGCTCAGCTCGTATTCCTTGAGCCACTCGCAGAATATCAGCTCGCGCCCGCAGCTTATCTCGGCGAGCCTGGCGAGGTTGATCCCGTCCTGGAAAAGCTCCCTGAAGGAATCGTCGGAATAAACGTCGTACTTGACGCCGCTGGGAATTCCCTTGGGGTTGGCTATCCTTATCGCCCGGTAGAACTCCATCGTGTCCCTGACGGTTGATTCCTCTATCAGCAGCCTCGCCTTTTTCCTTGCATCGAGCATGTTCATCCCCATCGTCATCCCCATGATGAGGGGAAGCGAGAGGGCCACGACCCCGAAGTTGGGGTTGGCGTCCTGGGCCTCGCGCGATGCCTGAACCGCCCGCTTTATCAGCTCCCCGAGTCCCGCTTCCCGGGGCTCGAGGATGCCCTTCCTCAGAAGCTCCGCCGTCTTCACGGCCTCGTAGTAAACCCCTGTGACGGCTGTGTCGGCGAAGAGGAAGTGGTAGAAGGTAAGGTCGTCGAAGTCCCTGAGGCGGCTCACGTTGCCCGGTTTCGGAACCGCGGCCTCGAGGAGCGAACCGAGGGTGAAGGCGCGGACTATTCTCCATCTCTCCATTCAGACCACCAAGTAGAGGAGCAGATAGAGTAGGTACAGGAGCAGCACAAGCTTGCGGGCGGTTCTCCTAGTCAGAGCGTAGAGTCCGAAGGCCATAAGCGTGATTCCCCAGAAGGCGTCCTTTATGTACGGCGCGTACGGCCTGAGCCAGTCCAGGAAAGCGGGCTGAAACTCCCTTAGGAGTAAAAGGAGGCCTAGGAAAACGAGAATCCAGCCAAAGGTTCTCATCTCAATCACCCCTCATGAGGAGGATTATGCCGATTATCAGGAATATAACCGCCAGCAATGTTCTGAAGTCAACAGCCGGTAGGAAGAACGGCATGAACGGCCCCGCCAGCAGTATTGCACCCAGTAATATCAGCAGGAGGGCTATTGCCTTGGAGTTTTCGTTGCCCGAGAACACTTCCCCCAGCCTTTCTCCTGTCTCGTCTATCAGGTCGTCGATTCTCTCGGAGAAGGATTCTTCCGTGTCCGTTTCCTCCTCGGGTATCACGAGAGCCGCAAGGAAGTAGAGCAGCGTCATAGCTGCCGGATTGAACACCAGGAGAACCACGAATATCAGCCTTACAAGGGTGGGGTCAACGTTGAGATGCTCGGCTATTCCACCGAGGACACCTAGAAGGATTCTGTCTTCCCTAGAGCGCGTAAGTTCCTTCGCCATGGTCATCACCAGAGGAATGAAAAATCCGGGGCTTAAAAAGTCACCTCTTTATCTCCACATCCCCAACAACGTCCGTCACAATCACCACAACGGTGCCGTTCTTTCCTGCGGCGGTGTTCGTTACGTCCCCAACGATGTCCTTGGCCGTTAGCGCCGCACCAAAGCCCTCCGGAACGGCTATCTTAACGTCCCCGACGACGTCGCTTATCGTCGCCCCTTCCGCGACGTTGAGATACACATCGCCCACGATGTCCGAGAGGTGGTAATCGTTCCGGGAAGTGCCCCTAACCTCACCCACAACGTCCGTAACGTCCACTCCGGTGGACTCCGCAGCCACGAGAACGTCCCCGACGACGTTATCAATTCTCAGGCCAAGCAGTTTTTCCGGCACCTCCACTACCACGGTACCGTTCCGGTAATCGTTGCAGACGTTTCTGTGGCTGATACCGACCTTTTTCGTTGGACAATAAACAGTCAGAACACCGTTCTCAAGGCTGACGTTTATCGGCAGGTTGCTCTTAACAGTGATTTTGCTCACGTTGGCGCCGACGATCGAGACGTCGCCGACCACCTCTCTGACCTCTAGCGCGGGGGCATTGAACTCCCCAAACTCAACGACCTTTCCCGCCACTTTCTTTGGGGTTATCCCGTCTATGCTGATGTCTCCCCTGATGGCCAAGACGGTGAGAACCGCACCGATCAGGAGAACCGCGAGGGCCACGCCGAGCACTACACCCAGGGCACCACCTTTTCGCCTCATGCATCACACCAATGAAAATATCCTCATTTTCCGTATAAAGCTTACGCCCGGCAAGAGTTACAAAGAAAAGTTGAAGGTCAGCGAAGGAGCTTAACGAACTCCCTCATCCAGGCGTAGAGGTCGCCGGGGTGCCTTGAGCTAACCCAGTTGCCGTCAACGACTACCTCCTCGTTCACCCACTCGGCTCCGGCGTTCCTCACGTCGTCCCTGATGGTTATCGTGCTCGTTCCCTTCCTGCCCCTCAGTACGCCGGCTGAGATGAGTATCTGCGGGCCGTGGCAGATGCTGGCGACCGGTTTACCAGCCTCGAACATCTTCCTGGTTATCTCAACTGCCTTCTCGTTGAGCCGGACTATCTCAGGCGCCTTTCCCCCGGGCAGGACGAGAGCGTCGAACTCGTCCGGATCGACCTCCTCAAATGCCAGCTGAACCTCGACGGAATAGCCGTGCTTACCCGTTATCTTGCCCCTCTCGAAGCTCGCCACATAGACCTCGTGCCCCTCCTCCTTGAGCCTGTGAAGGGGGTATATAAGCTCAAGATCCTCGAAGCCGTCGGCGCTCAGAAACAGTACCCTCATTCAGAACACCTCCATCCAAACGCTTAGAGGGAAATAGAAAGGGGATATTTATAATCCTTTCTGGACAGAAATAGTCAGAGAGGAAGCTCCGTGGTCTCCTTGTGTATCTTAAGGACGACCATGGTGTGGGTGGCCTCAACGCCGTTTATTTCCCCTATGGTGTCAAGGAACTCGTTGAGCTCGTCGCTCCCTCCGGTTCTGATTTTGACCAGCATGTCGTAGTCGCCGGTGGTCTCATATATCTCGACGATCTGGGGGTGTTGCTTGAGCTCGTTGGCGACGTGAGCGTACATGCCGGCCTTGGATTTTATGAGGATGAACGCCAGGATCTGGAAACCGAGGGAGTCGGGGTCAAGCATGACCGTGAACTTCTTTATTATGCCCCGATCCTTCAGTTTCTTGATCCTCTCATAGACCGTTGACTCCGCCAGCCCGACCTCCTTGGAAATCTCCCTCAGGGGCGTTCTGCTGTTCTTCTGGAGGATGGAGAGGATTTTCTTGTCAGTATCGTCCAAACCCATTCGCATGAGCATCACCGCCGGTAAAAAATTTTCGAAAGGTTATATAAACTTGCCGATTCTGGAGAACCATACTTTTATAAAACGCCGCTCACCTTTTACCTCTAGAAGTTCTGGGAGGGTCAGCGATGCCAACGAACGTCACAGCGGAGTATCTGGCGGCGGAGGAGGAGTACAGGAACGCCAGGACGATTCCCGAAAAGATACGCGCCCTTGAGAAGATGTACGCCACCGTCCCCAAGCACAAGGGAACGGAAAAGCTCAGACTCCAGATAAAGCGAAAGCTCGCCGAGCTGAGGAAGGAGCTGGAGAAGCAGCGTCAGATGAAGAAGGGCGGTGGCGGCCCGTCGCTGAGCGTCAGGAAGGAGGGCGCGGCACAGATAGTCCTCGCTGGCCTCCCGAACGTTGGAAAGAGCTCCCTTATGAAGGCACTCACAAACGTCGACGCCGACGTCGCAGACTACGCCTTCACCACCGTCGAGCCCATCCCTGGAATGATGCACCACAAAGACGTTCAGATACAGCTCGTCGAGGTCCCGGGCCTTGTTGAGGGCGCCGCCCTCGGAAAGGGAATGGGGCCGCAGCTTCTCAGCGTTATCCGAAACGCCGACGCCGTGGCCATAGTCGTTGACCTATCCCAGGATCCGGTAAAGCAGCTGGAAACCCTCCTCAAGGAGTTTGAGAGGGCGGGAATAAAGCTCAACAAACGCCGCCCGAGGGTTGAGATAAAGAGGACCGCAATGGGCGGAATCGTCATCAACGGCCAGGAGAACATCAAGGGCGATATAAGCGAAGTCATGAAGATGCTCCGCGAGGAGAGGATTCACTCCGCGGAGATAACGGTGAAAGAACCCGTGACGCTCGAGGACTTCGCAGACGCACTCGACGAGAGCCTCGTCTGGAGGAGGGCTATAATCATCGCCAACAAGGGCGACGCCCCGGGGAGTAAGGAGAACTACGAGAAACTCGTTGAAGCCTACGGGGACAGGTTCAAAATAATCCCCGTCTCGGCGAAGAGGAAGATACAGCTGGACAAACTCAAGGACGAACTCTACGAGCTGGCCGGGATTATTCGCGTCTTCACCAAGAGTCCCGGCGAGGAGCCTGCCTATCCACCGGTGCCGCTGAAGAAGGGCTCAACGGTTATGGATCTGGCAGAGAGGATTCACAAGGACTTCGCCAAGAACTTCCGCTACGCCCGCGTCTGGGGCAAGAGCGTGAAGTTCCCTGGCCAGCGCGTTGGGGCCGACCACGTGCTCGAGGACGGGGACATAGTGGAGATTCACGCCCGTTAGCGGCAGAATGGCCCCCTGCACTTCCTCCCGCCCTTTCCGGTTACCGCGTCGAGGCTGAACTCCTTTCCGTCGAGGCTGTCCATGATGAGCTTTTCCCCCTCCTTTTCGTAGAGCCAGAACACCTTGTAGGCCCGCGCCTCCCGCACTATCTCTATTCTGGGAAGCCACCAGGAGACGATCCTCGAGTTCCCCCAGGCTATCGCGCTTTCAAAGGCTTTCATCCTCGCCTCCCCGTAATCAACGAGCGGCTCCATGACGCTCCTCTCCTCCACGTCCCACTCGTAGAGGTCTATGAATCCGTCCCCCCTCTCCGCCCCGAGACGGTAGAGGTCCACGTAGGCAAAGTAATCGAGAACGCGGTCGCTTCTGCCCAGACGCTTGTAGAAGAGCTTTAGGTGGAAGATGTGGTACGGATACAGCACAAAGCCGGGATTCAAGACATCCTCCGGCCTGAATATAGGTCTCATTATGCTGACCCTCATATTCCAGCACCGTTCAATATACATTGGATATATTATTAACAGTTGCGCCGGTTTTTGTCACAATTTCAGAACGCCACATCTATGATTCGGAATAATTAAACCAATAAATTTATATTCGTCAATCACATATTAGTGAGCTGATGTCCTTTAATCGACATCGGTGTATTGAGGTGGGTTAGAATGGGATTGAGTGGTGAAGCCTGGGCAACGCTGCTTGTGCCAACGTTTCTTGGAATTTTGACAATGCTGCTCTACGGCTACTGGGACAGAATAACCGGCAAGGAGTACTACGTGGACGACGATATTCTGGCCTACGACGAGGACCTTATAGAACAGCTCAAGGAGGAGGGTAAGGCATGAACAGCGGAATTCTCCTCGGATTCCTGGTGTACCTCGCCCTCCTAGCCTACATAGGCTGGTGGGCCAACCGCTACACCAAAACGGAGGACCAGTACTTCGTTGGCGGGAGGAAGGTGCACGTCCTCGCCGCAACCCTCTCGGACAAGGCCAGCGACTTCTCCGGCTGGCTGATGCTCGGTTATCCGGGTGCTGCCTTTTCCAGCGGTCTCGGTGCTTTCTGGGCCGGAATCGGCTGTCTCTTTGGTACCCTCGCCGATTACGTCCTTATCGGGCCCAGATTGAGGATATACGCAGGTAAATTTAGGGCAATAACCGTCCCCGACTACCTCGAGGCAAGGCTCAAGGACGACACCAAGCTGATAAGAATTCTGAGCGCACTGATAATCGTCATCTTCATGACCGCCTACGTTGCCGCTCAGTTCACGGCCGGAGGAAAGACCTTCGCTGAGGGCTTCGGCATAAGCGACAACACCGGAATCATCATAACCGTCATCATCCTGACGGCATACGTTATCACCGGTGGATTCTTCGCGGTCGTCTGGACTGACGTCGTTCAGGCAATGTTCATGCTGCTGACGCTCATTATAGTGCCGTTCCTTGCGCTCTCGGAGATAGGCGGCTTCGATAAGGCCACGGCGATAATAGCCAGCGCGGATCCCAATCTGCTGCACCCATTCGGCGGCGCCACCGGAATGGCGGCAATAGTTTTCGCAATAGGCTACGCCTCCTGGATAGTCGGCTACCTCGGCCAGCCCCACATCGTTACCCGCTACATGAGCGTTGAGGACCCGAGGAAGCTCAGGAGACCGGGTATCTTCATCAGCGGTACCTGGACCATACTCGTCCTCTGGGGCGCGTTCTTTGCAGGATTCCTGGGCTTCGCGATGTACCACGCCGGAATGCTCCAAGTCAGCGACCCCGAGAAGGTCATCCCCGCCATGGCGGTTGAACTCATGCCCAGCTGGCTCGCGGGCTTCGTCATCGCGGGTATAATCTCAGCAGTCATGAGCACCGCGGACTCCCAGCTCCTCGTCGCGTCCTCGGCCATAGCCAGGGACTTCTACCACAAGGTCCTCGGAAGGGAGCTCGGCAAGAAGCAGATGGTCAACATATCGAGGCTCGTCGTCGCTGCGGTTGCCCTCGTCGGCCTCTGGTTCGCCATAAGCGGCCCGAAGGTCATCTACCAGATGGTCGCCACCGCATGGGGCGGTCTCGCGGTCGGCTTCGGCCCGATCCTTGTCCTGAGCCTCTGGTGGAAGAGGACGACCAAGGAGGGAGCGATAGTCGGAATGGCCTACGGTCTCATCAGCGAGGTCATCTTCGAGGCGAAGATATACGGCTGGGCCTTCAACCCGGACGCTCCGGGCTTCTTCGGCACCATCGGCGGCTGGTTCAACGGCATACCGGTGTTCTTCATCAACTTCTTCGTGACCCTGATAGTGATCGCGATAGTCAGCATGTTCACCAGGCCGCCGGAGGACGTGGTCAAGCTCCACGAGGACATCTTCAAGAAGGTTTCCATCGAGAGAACCGGCAAGAAGAGCATCACCGAGGCCAGGGCCAAGAGCCAGGTCGAGAACGTTGTTGATTTCATTCTCACCAAAGGGACCGCCTGAGTTTCCTTTTTCCTTTTCTGCATGTACTTATCGTCCCAGTCCGCAGGAGTATTTAACTAGTGGTTTTACACCATTTTTGGTCAACCTAACGTTTATAAGCATCAATGTATAAAGAAGGGCGCCAATTGTGAAATCCTAGAGGTGGGAGCATGAGACCGCTCGACCTGACCGAAAAGGAGCCTTCCAGGAAGGTCACAGTTTATTTTGAAGGCAAGGCTTACGAAGCCTATGAAGGTGAAAAAATAACCGTCGCCCTTCTTGCAAACGGGATTTACTGGCTCACAACCAGTACCGAGGGCAGAAAGCGCGGCGCCTTCACCTTCGGCCCGGTCCCCATGGTGGTGAACGGAACAAGGAACGTCAACGCCAGGAAGACCAAGGTTCGTGACGGTATGAGGCTGGAGAGACAGGGGTACGGGGACTTCCAGGAGACCGTGGAGATCGACGAGGGCAAGCCGGTTGAAAGGCTGGTAGTTGATGTGGCCGTCATCGGAGGCGGCCCGGCTGGAATCGGAACCGTTCTCAAGGTTCAGGATCACCTGACTGTCGCCCTGGTGGAGGAGAAGGGCTGGCTCGGAGGCGACCTCTGGCTCAAGGGCCTTCCCCAGAAGGGCTTTGGGGAGAAGTCCCCCCAGGAAGTCGTTAGGGAGCTCACCGGAAAGTTCAACGAGAACGTCAGTGTTTTCAAGGGCACGATAGCCCTCGGCGTCTTCGACAAGGGCGAGTACTTCCTCGTGCCAATAGTTACCGGGGAAAACCAGCTCATCGAGATAATGGCCAAGCGCGTCGTTCTGGCCGTTGGAGCCGTTGACAACATCCATCTCTTCGAGAACAACGACATGCCGGGTGTGTTCAGGCGCTCCGACCTCCTGGAGGTTCTCAACGTCTGGGGAGTTGCGCCTGGAAGGAAGGTCGCAGTCGTGGGTAGCAAGCCGGAAGAGATAACGGCGGAGCTCGACCGCTGGAGCATCGAATACATCGTCGTCCCGAATCCCAAGCGCGTTGAGGGAGATGAGAAGGTCGAGAGGCTCATCGACACGAACGGCAACGTCTACGAGGTTGATGCCGTCATCATGGCCGAGGGAAGGAGACCCGACATCAACCCGCCGACCCAGGCAGGTGGAAAGCTGGTCTTCAAGCACGGCTACTACACCCCGGTTCTCGACTCCCAGCACAGGATCCGCGACGGAATCTACGTCGCCGGTAGCGCCGTTTCAATAAAGCCGCACTACGCAAACTACCTGGAGGGCAGGCTCGTCGGGGCCTACATCCTCCGGGAGTTCGGCTTCGACGCCGAGCCGTGCATCCACGCGGAGAGGCTGAAGGAGTACGAACCGGAGGCGGTGCAGGTTCAGAGTATAGACTTCGGAAGCCTCAACCTTGAGGACGTCCAGATATGCGGCTGCGACGTCTCCCTGAGGAAGGTAGACGACGTCGTGAGGAGTGGAATAACCGACCTGCAGATAATCAAGCGCCTGACCCACCTCGCGATGGGCTTCTGTCAGGGCCGCTTCTGCCTGTTCAACGGCGCGGTGGTCGTCTCCCAGAGAACCGGAACGCCGATGGACAGGCTCGACATACCCGTCGCGAGACCGCCGCTGAAGAACGTCAGGATGAAGGTCACCGCGGGGAGGGATTGAAATGCCGAGCAAAGAGCTTCCCGAGAGGAGTGAAATCGTCATCATCGGTGGGGGAATAATCGGAGTCACCATAGCGCACGAGCTCGCCAAACGTGGGGAGGAGGTCACCGTCATAGAGAAGCGCTTCATAGGTTCCGGTTCCACCTTCCGCTGTGGAACGGGCATAAGACAGCAGTTCAACGATGAATCGAACGTCCAGGTCATGAAGCGCTCCGTGGAGCTCTGGAAGAAATACAGCGAGGAATACGGCTTCTCCTTCGAGCAGACCGGCTACCTCTTCCTGCTCTACGACGACGATGAGGTCGAGGAGTTCAAGCGCAACATAGCGATTCAGAACCGCTTCGGCGTCCCGACGAGACTCATAACACCGGAGGAGGCAAAGGATATAGTCCCACTCCTCGACATCAGCGAGGTCATAGCCGCCTCCTGGAACCCGACCGACGGAAAGGCGGACCCCTTCCACTCCACGGCCAAGTTCGCCCTCAACGCCGAACGCTTTGGGGCCAAACTCGTCGAATACACAGAGGTCAAGGACTTCCTCATTGAGAACGGCGAGATAAAGGGACTGAAAACGAACAGGGGAGTCATTAGGACCGGCACCGTCATCAACGCCACCAACGCTTGGGCCAAGCTCATAAACGCGATGGCAGGGATAAAGACCAAGATACCCATAGAGCCCTACAAGCACCAGGCTGTCATCACCCAGCCCATAAAGAAGGGCTCGATAAACCCGATGGTCATCTCCTTCAAGTACGGCCACGCCTACCTCACCCAGACCGCCCACGGCGGTGTCGTTGGAGGAGTCGGCTACGAGCTGGGCCCGACCTACGACCTGAGCCCGACCTACGAGTTCCTCCGCGAGGTGAGCTACTACTTCACCAAGATCATCCCGGCACTAAGGGAGCTCCTCATACTGAGGACGTGGGCCGGCTACTACGCGAAGACGCCGGACAGCAACGCCGCCATAGGAAAGATAGAGGAGCTGAGCGACTACTACATCGCGGCTGGCTTCAGCGGGCACGGGTTCATGATGGCGCCTGCGGTTGCCGAGATGGTGGCGGACCTGGTGACGAAGGGAAGAACCGACCTCCCGGCAGCGTGGTACGACCCCTACCGCTTCGAAAGGGGAGAACTGAGAACGACTGCGATTCAGATGGGCTGAGCTTTCCTTTTCTCCCTCGTTGTATCTCTCTTTTGAAAATCTTGCCGTCCACTGCTAGGATGCAGTAAACCACTCAACCAGCCTTTGAGCAGGAAAGCGATACTTTTTTAAGGCTTAAAATTTATACTATATACCAGAATGAAACGGACGGTAACAGTCAAACTCCAGCCCTCAAAAACCCAAGAGAAAGCCCTTTTCGAGTTATCAGATATTAGCGCTAAGGCTTGGAACAGAGCAAACCACCTGAGGAGACAGGAATACTTTCAGGGAAACCCCATTGACTTCCTGAAAACTCAGAAAACCGTTTATGAGGAGTTTAAACGGGAAATCGGTTCAGTCACAGTCCAACAAATCTGTCGCAAAAACGCCGAGGCATGGCGTTCGTTTTTCTCCCTCCTGCGGAAGAAGCGGAATGGAGAACTCCCCAACTGGTTCAAACCAAAACCACCAAACTATCTCAAAGAAGATGGGAGGAGAAAAGCCTTAATCGTTCTCAGAAACGACCAGTACAGGATTGAGGGGAACAAGCTGGTTCTCAAAGGCCTTGGCAAATTCAAACGCCTTGAAATCCAGTTCAAGGGCAGAATTCATTTGAAAGGCAAGCGAGGGCGTTTAGAAATAACTTATGACGAGGTTAAACGCAAATGGTACGCTCACATCAGCGTTACGGTGAAGGAAAAACTCGAAGGCGGGGAGTGGATTGAATTCCCGAGAACTCCAAAGGGAAACCTCTCCGCATGGGGTTTAACCCCCCGCCATTGGCGGGGAGGGGGTCAGCCTTAAATATTTTCGAGCCTAACTCCCACGGGTGGAATCGTGTACCGCGTTGATTCTCCGGGAAGGGTCAACCTGATTGGGGAGCACACGGACTACGCGCTCGGCTACGTCATGCCGATGGCGATAGACCTCTACACGGTCCTGCACGCCCAGACCGATGAGAGGGTGAGGGTCTACTCCCAGATATCCAGGGAGGTGAAGGAGTTCGGCCTCGATGAAATCAGGAAAGCCAGCGACTGGGCCGACTACGTCAGGGGAATCTTCTGGGTTCTTAGGGAGGAAGGCTACGACGTCGGGGGAATGAAGGGAATCCTCGGTGGAGATCTGCCGATCGGTTCCGGATTAAGCTCTTCAGCAAGCCTTGAGCTGGCAGTTTTGGCCTTCCTCAACGAGGCCTACAGGCTGAATCTCCTTCCGATAGAGATGGCCCTTCTGGCTCAGAAAGCGGAGAACGAGTTCGTGGGTGTCCCCTGCGGGATACTCGACCAGTTCGCTGTCGTTCACGGAAAGAGAGACCACGCCATATTCCTCGACACGGACACGCTGGAGCACGAGTACATCAGGTTTCCGAACGATGTCCAGGTTCTCGTGTTCTACACCGGGGTTAAGAGGGAACTCTCCGGCTCAGCCTACGCAGAGAGGAGGACGGTCGCCGAGGAGACCCTCAGGTTCCTCGGAAAGAGAACCTCCAAGGAGGTCGAAGAGGAGGAGCTGAGGAATCTTCCCTCCCTGTACAGACGCTTCTTCGGCTACATCGTGAGGGAGAACCGGCGCGTCCTTGAGGCGAGGGACGCCCTGCGGAGCGGCGACGTCCGGGCCTTCGGCGAGCTGATGACTGCCTCGCACTGGGATTTAGCCAGAAACTACGAGGTTTCAAGCGAAGAGTTAGACTTCTTCGTGAGGAAGGCGGTTGAATTCGGTGCCTACGGGGCAAAACTCACCGGTGCCGGCTTCGGCGGGTCAGCGGTGGCCATAGTGCCCGAGGAGCTGGCCCCGGATGTTGCGATGAGGGTCACCGACGAGTACGTCAGGCACTTCAACTGGGAGCCTGACTACCACCTCGTGAGCCCGAGCGACGGAGTGAGCGTGAGGAGGGTCTGAGTTGATCGCTCTCCTCCTCCACGGCAACCTCCAGTACGCGGAGATACCGAAGGCGGAGATAGAAAAGGTCATCGAGAAGGCCTACGTACCGGTTCTCTCGGCGCTCCTCAAAAGGGAAACCCCCTTCGCCCTCAACATCACGGGCTTCACGCTCGAACTCCTTCCGGAGGATGTCCTAGAGTTAATACGTGGGGGAATCGAATCGGGGCTGATAGAGATAACCGGAACCGCCTACAGCCACGCGATACTGCCTCTCCTGAGCCTCGACAGGGTTGAGGCCCAGGTACGAAGGGACAGGGAGGTAAAGGAGAGCCTCCTTGAAGTCTCTCCAAAGCTCTTCTTCCCACCGGAGCTGGCCTACGACCCGATTCTGCCCGCTATACTTAGGGACAACGGCTACGAGACAGTTTTCGTCGATGGTGAAGCCCTCGTCCTTTCCGACCACCTCAACAGGGCAATAAAGCCTGTGAAGCCACTCTATCCCCACCTCATTAAGGCCCAGCGGGGCGAGGGCAACCGGTACGTCAACTACCTCCTCGGTCTGAGGGAGCTGAGGAAATCGCTGGGGCTGGTCTTTTCCGGCAAAGTAACCCTCGAAGCGGTTAAGGAAATCGAGGCGATACCGGTATGGGTGAACGTGAACACCGTCGTGATGCTTTCAGCGGGGAGGTTTCCGCTGATGAACCCGAAGAAGGGGGCAAAATGGCTGAGAGACCTCGAGGATATCGTCCTCTACGGCACGGACATAGAGTTCCTGGGCTACCGTCCCCTGGCGGACTACCTGATAACCGTCGATTCTTTCCTCGAAGTCTTCAACGCCCTCGGGAGGGAGGTAAGGCCTCCAAGCGAGCTTCCCCACTCCGGAAGGAGGCTCTACCTGAGGACTTCGAGCTGGGCGCCCGATAAGAGCCTCGACATCTGGAAGCTGGACGACGGCAACGCCAGGCTGAACTTTCTCTCACGGGATCTGGGAGGAGAAAAGGCCTTCATTGCCGAGAACAGCGATGCGAGGGGCTGGGAGCCCCTGCCCGAGAGGAGGCTCGACGCGTTTAGGTCCATCTACGAAGCCTGGAGGGGTGGTGAATGAGAAACCTGAGAAATAAGCTCTCCATACTCCTTCTCGTCCTGATGGCGGCCTTCCTGATGGCCGACCAGAACCTGCTTCCCCCCAACTACCAGCAGATAATGGCCGAGTTCGGGATAAGCGAGACCCAGATGGGGCTCGTCTCAACGATATTCGTCGCAACGAGCGCGCTGATAACGATAGTCTGGGGTTTTCTCTCAGATATCAAAGGGAGGAAGAAGCTCCTCGTGGTCGGTGTTCTCCTCGGTGAGATACCCTGCTTCCTGACGGCCTTCGTCAACAGCTACTACGAGCTGCTTCTCATGAGGCTCTTCACAGGGATTGGAGTCGGTTCGATAATCCCGATAGGCTACTCCCTGATAGCTGACATGTTCCCGAGCGAGGAGCGCGGAAAGGGCTACGCTTTCATACAGACGGCCTTCGGCTTCGGAACCCTCTTCGGAATGATAATGGCCGGTCTGATAGAGAGCTGGAGGCTTCCCTTCATCCTCGCCTCGGTTCCGAACTTCATCCTCGCGCCCCTCTTCTACGTAATAGCGGAGGAGCCCAAGAGGGGGGCCGGAGAGGAGGAGGTCAGAAAGCTCATCGAGCGCGGTGTGGAGTACACCTACAGGCTGAGCTGGGAGGCAGTTAGAAAGTCCTTCAGAACCAAGACGAACCTTCTAATATTCCTCCAGGGCTTGGCCGGAACGGTTCCCTGGGGCGTCCTCATGTACTGGCTGGTCTCGTTCCTCATAGTGACGAGGGGAATGGAGAAGGACACCGCAACCTTCGTTCTGCTGATCCTCGGAATAGCGACGGTCATAGGAACCTTAGTCGGAGGCTACGTCGGAGACTACTTCGAGAGGAGAAGCCCCGGCGGCAGGGCGCTGATAACAGGAATAGCCGTCTTTCTCGGAATGATAGCGGCGATTGGGGTCATAGTTTACCCGCTCCCGCCCAGGCTCTCCTTCGAGGGCTGGCTCGCACTGACGATTTACTCGATACTCTTCCTCCAGCTCGTCAGCTTCGCGGGGCCGAACGTTACGGCCATAATCTCCCAGGTGAACCTGCCCGAGGACAGGGGGACTGTCTTCGGGGTGTTCAACATCATAGACAACGTCGGGAAGGCCCTCGGCCCGCTCTTCGGCGGATTCCTCATCGAGGCCCTTAGAGCTGCCGGCTACACCAACGCCCAGGCCTACGAGTACACCCTCATAATAGGCTCGCTCTTCTGGACGCTCTGTGCCCTCGTATGGTTCTGGATAAGGCATCAGTATCCACGGGACAGGGAGGAGGTCAGGGAGATACTCAGGAGGCGCGCCCAGGAACTGCTGGGAGGTGAAGTGCCTTGAAGCCGATTCTTTTAGCCAAAGCCAAGCTCAGAGGAGTTTCCCCCGATGAGTTCAGGGCGCTTTTGAAGGAAACGCTGGGCTTCGACGTGGAGAGGCCCTTCGAGGGCGTTGAAAGGATTCTCTGCGTCCAGCCCCATCCGGATGATTGCGAGCTCGCCATCGGGGGGATGCTGGCGAAGCTCTCGCGGGAGGGGAAGGAGATAACCTACCTCACACTGACGGACGGTTCAGCAGGGAGCAGGGAGCTTCCGCCCGATGAGCTGAAGAAAATCCGGCGGAGGGAGCAGGAGAGGGCGGCGGAGATAATAGGCGTCAAAAAACTCCTCTGGCTTGACTACCGGGACACAAGGCTCCCCTACAGCGAAGAGGTCCGGGGGGAACTGCTGAGGATAATCCGCTCCGAAAAGCCTGACCTCGTCCTCGCCCCGGACCCCTGGCTCCCCTACGACGTTCATCCAGACCACAGGAACGCGGGGCTCTTGGCCGGAGAGGCGGCTTTCTTCTCCGCCCTTCCGAGCGTCGGGGAAGGAGAGCCGTGGGAGGTAAGGCTCCTCGGCTTCTACTACACGGACAACTCGAACTACATTGAGGATGTTACTGGTTTCCTCAAGCTCAAGCTGAAGGCGCTGAAAGCCCACGAAAGCCAGTTCGGAGGGGATTGGAGCTCGTGGGAGGTCTTCGTGAAGAGCGTTGCCAGGTTCTACGGCGAGATGGCGGGCTTCAAATACGGCGAGGGGCTGAGGATACTCCCCACGGTTCTCTTCCACGCCAACCCGCTCGCGGGGGTGTTGTGAGTGAGGATAGCCTTTATTGGAGCCGGAAGCATATTCACTCCCCTGGGCATCTACACGATAGCCACGAGCGAGGTTCTTAGGAACGCTGAGGTTTATCTCGTCGAGATAGACGACGAGCGGAGGAAGTTCATAACCGCTCTGGCTGAAAAGATGAGGAAAACCTTCAAGGCGGGGTTCGGGGTCACTCCACTTGAGAGCGTCGAGGGGCTCGAAGGCCATGGCCTCGATTACGCCGTTATCTCGGTCGAGAAGGAGCGATATGAACGCTGGAAGCTGGATTTCAAAATTCCCCATCGGCACGGCATCAGACAGGTTCTCGGGGAGAACGGGGGCTTAGGCGGCCTGGCGCACACCCTACGCGTCGTCCCGCTGGTTCTTGAAATCGCGAGAAGGATAGAGGACATCAACAGAGATGCGGGGGTTTTCATCTACTCCAACCCCGAGCCGAGGGTGACCTACGCGGTCCTCAACTACACGGGGCTCAAAAACGTCTACGGCCTCTGCACCGGCTACCTTGAGAGGAAGGAGATGCTGGCTCCCATCCTAAAAGCCGACGAGAGGGAGATAAGTCTCATCGCGGGGGGCTTGAACCACTTCACCTGGATACGAGAGCTTCACGTGAAGGGCGAAGACGCCTATCCACGGCTTGACGAGGCCTTAAAGAAAAGGCCAGACTTCGAGCCGCTGAGTCAGCTACTCTACCGAACATACGGCCTCTTCCCCTCACCGGACGACAACCACATAGGGGAGTACCTGAGCTTTGCTTGGCCGCTAATTCCAGAGGAGAAGAAAGGGCTCAAATGGATAGAGCGGACGAAGAAGGAGGGAGAAGAAGTAAGAAGGCTGCTGAGGTTGTTCCTCAGGGGTCTCGTCCCGAAGTTCGCCTTCAACCGCTTCGTTAAGTTCCCGGACGTTGCTATGAACGTTGTGGAAGGGCTTGAGGGGGTCGAGAAGCTTCAGGAGGCCATAAACGTTCCCAACAGAGGCTACATAGACCTGCCGAAAGGCACGATAGTCGAGGTTCCAGCCGAAGTCTCGCCGAAGGGGATAAAACCGCTCCACGTCGAGCTCCCGAGGGAAGCCCTGGTTCCCCTCAGGGTCCAGGCAGAGATACAGAGGCTTTCAAGCGAGGGGGCAGTCGAAGGAAACGTTGAGAAGGTGATAAAGGCGGTGCTCCTCGACCCGGTTGTTCACGACGCTGAGGCAGGGCTGAGGGCGATGGCCGAGCTCATGAGGGCCCACCTCGATGCCCTACCCCAGTTCGATGAGGGTGACATAGAGATACTACGTCTAATGGCATTCTCGTGAATTATCCTTATGTCGACAGGTATTTGAACAACTTTATGCAGTAAAGTTTATAAGAAATAAATTCAGAAAAATGATTGAGAACTCTATAAGGTGAGATTATGAAACTTAAGATTGTTGGAGTTTTGTTGCTAACTATATTGTTAACCTCTGCCATTGGCATGGCAGCGACGGACTTTCTGAGTGTCGAAAGAACTTACCTCCAGGGAGGTGCTAAAGTCTTCATATTCCAGCCTTCCCCAGAGGGAGGGGTAAAGCTCCTCAAGCAGGGACGCCTCAGCGGTCTCGTGACTCTGAGAACAGAGAGCAAAAAGTGGCGTGAAGCAGGGGCTACTGAAAACCTGCACACTGTACCCACTCCACTGGCAATATACTTCACAAAAGACGGGAAGATTGGCGTAAAAAGCATCCAGCCAGGGAAACCTCTTGAACTGAAGGGCATGTTCTCAATAGCGGAAGTTGCTGAACCCTCCACCAAACCAAGGATGAGACTCCCAGTAACGGCAAGGTTGAAGTACAAACTGCGTTCGGTTTTTGGAACGTCGTCCTGTCCTCAGGGCTATGAAGAGCTTAATGCCAGATACTGCATAATTGAAAACTGGGAGTACCTCCAGGACTCATATTATGCGGACTCAAAAACCTTCACGGAATGGATCCCCTTCATGGGATTAAAAGTCAGGACCGGAGGATCTAAGAAAATTACCATTCTTGGGATTGCATGGGGCATCCAGCTGACAACAAGCACAAAATCAATGTGGAGCTTGAGTGTGGACGGGATACCAGTCCTAGACTTTGGAACTTCGTACTCAGGCTCAACGCTGAAGGTTAGCTACGCGCCAAAGCCATACGTAAGAACAGGGGATGGGTACCTTGATAGGTACTTGAATCTCCCGCTGAAGTACGTGGTCGTTATTTACAACGTTCCAGTGTACGATAAGTGGAGGAAGGAGTACGCTAGTATCCCCATTGCTGGAGTTTATCCCCTGGAAATCATGATGAGCGGATATCGTACTGTCAGGGAAAGCGATTTGAACAGGGGTCACTTACTGACAGATTACCTTTCGAGTTCTCACTTTCCCACAATTAACATTGGGACGAAATTTGAGGCTGTGAGGACTTCAGAAGAAGGGATCTACGACAATATAATTTTCGATTTCCAGGGAAGTTCGGGATATAAGTTTTATTCAACCCCCCTGGGAGGTTCCGCCGTTAACTGGCTCTGGAGCAAGCTTCCGGTGATTGGGGCATTGTCAATAACGTTCAGCTACTCATCAACTTCACAATCCGTTACCACTTACAACGTTGACATAGAACGGGGAGCCCCTAATCAGCTCTATTACGCCTCCATACTAAATAGGACTCTTGAACTCGCGGATAACAACAACGTAGAAGTGGCAATGTACTTTACCACAATAGATGACGGCCAGGATTCATCCCCACCATGCATTGGAAACTTCTGTCCTAACTCACTTGATCCAAACACTGAGAGATGACTTCCTTTTCTCTTTTTGCATTGTATAAGAAATATAAATATGGGGAGACTAAAAACGTCGGAGGAATTTTATAGAGTACCGCCCAAGCAGCTCGTCGCTTATCTCTCCCTTCTTTGCGATTTCGCCGTAGACGTGGGCGCTCCTCCTCGGCTTCCTCTCGAACGTATCGTAGTCGACCTCTATGAGTCCAAAGCGCGGTCTAAAACCCTCAGCCCACTCGTAGTTGTCTATGAGCGACCAGTAGAAGTAGCCCCTCACGTCGATGCCCTCTTCCAAAGCTCTGTGGACATACTGGAGGTGTTGGACTATGAACTCGATGCGCCACTCGTCGTCGAGCGTCGCTATCCCGTTCTCGGTGACGTAGAGCGGAAGGTTATACCCCGAGAACGCCTTCAGCCCCTCGTAGATGCCCCTCGGGTAGACGCTCCAGCCCATGTCTGTTTTCCTGCTCACGTTGGCGTCCTCGACGGCGAAGCGTTTGAGCGGGTTCCTCACAGCTTTGACCTTTATGATGTTGTAGTAGTTCATCCCGAGCCAGTCGAGGCCGCTCGGGGGGACGTCGAAGGTTCTCATAAAACCTCTGAATTTCCCGGTCAGGATTCCGTCCAGGAGCGAGCGGTTGAAGGTGTAGTCTATCTCCTCCGCCGCCTTTCTGTCCCTCTCTGAATCGCTCGCCGGGATGAAGTGCGGGCGGTTCTTCACTATTCCGACCCTGAACTTCCCGCGGAGGATCTCGTAGGCGATGGCATGGGCTTTGATCAGGTTTGCCGCGACTTTCTCAGCCTTCAGCGGGTTCCTTCTGAAGGGCGGCCACATGCCTTCCACGTATGAAGCCACGACGTAGACCATCGGCTCGTTGAAGGTCGCCACCAGCTCAACGCCCTCGATGTTGTCAGCTATCAGCTCAACGTAGCTCCTCCAGTGCTCCAGGTTCTCCTCCCTTTCGAAGCCCCCCTTGAGGGCGAACCACGTGGGCAGGGTGAAGTGGTGGAGCGTGAGCATCGGGACAATGCCGTTCTCGTTGAGTAGGTCTATTATCCCCTGGTACCGCATTAAGGCCTCTTCGTTCGGCCTTCCCTCCTCCGGAAAGACCCGGCCCCATTCGATGGAGAAGCGGTAGGCCCTGTAGCCCAACTCGGCCATAAGCTCGATGTCCCTCTCGTACAGCTCCCAGGAGTTGCAGGCCTTTCCAGCTGGGGGAAGTTTCCCTTTCTCCGCCCAGTACCACCAGTCGCTCCAGACGTTGCCGCCCTCTATCTGGTAGGACGAGGTTGCCGTTCCGAGGAGAAATCCATCCGGAAACCTGAGCATCTTCAACCCTCCAGCTTGAGTCCTGCCTCTTCGTTGACCTTTCTCCAGCTCCGCCCGAAGAGGAAGGGAAGCCTTCCGGGCTTCACCAGCTTTTCCCACCTTTCGAGGAGCTTGGCTTCTTCCCTGAAGGCCCACTCCGTCAGCGCCTTTAGATCCTCCGGCGTCTTCTCAATCTCTCTCGCCTTCTCGATTATCTCGGCCTGCAGTCTATCCCTCTCGCGGGCGAAGTCCTCGATGTAGTTCAGGTAGTTCGTCAGAAACTTCCTGTGAAATGCCTCAAAGCGCCACCAATAGGTCTCGGGGTCGTATTTGTCCATTGGAGTTCTCCCAAGGTCCGGAAGGCCGCCCTCGAAGGTCACCGGCTTGAAGATGCTCAGGCAGGGGTTTGATGTACCTGTGAACCAGTGGAGGCCCTTTCCAAGCTCGGAAACTTGAGATGAAGCCGTCTGAGAGGGTCTCGTTAAGCCGCCGTAGTGCATGCAGATGTCCCTCATCGAGCCCTTCTCCTGGCGGTAGGGCTCAAAGGAGTGGGAGCGCAGAAGGAACATCATGTATTCGAGCGTTATCTCGCCCTCACGTTCCTTCAGCTTCGCCAGCGTGAAGGCCCTCCTCTCCCTGCCGCGGGCGAAGTGGGTGTAAAAGCGGTCCGAGAAGTGCCCCGCAAAGCTGAAAGAACCCTTTCTCGCGAGCCTCTCGACGCCCTCCGATGCCATGTCCCAGTCATTCTCAATCGTCAGCGCATTGGAGATGGAATAAACACCCTCGATTCTCTTGGCAACCCACTCCTTCCCAACCGTCTCAAGAACCCACGCCTCCTTGGGGTCGGATATCATGAAGGAGCTGAAGTAGTAGAGCTTGTGGCTTTTGCTCCCGTTTCCACCCTGCAAACCCTGCTCAACGATGCCGGTTATGAACTCCAAAGCCTCTTTCGCACTCTTGGTCCTCTCAAGGGCGAGGCGTATCATGTCCATTCCGGTTATTCCCTTCTCTGGCACCTTGACCTTCGTGAAGACGGCGGTGTTGCCTATCGCCAGCTCGAACTCGTTCACGCCCATCTCCGCCCCCCACATCCACCAGGGGCGGGAGAGGATTACCGCGTAGGTTTCCTTGACCTGGGGAAAGTCCACGTAGGTCAGCCTGACCTTCCCTTCCTCGTGCTTGGTTCTCGGTATCAACTCAAGGATCTGAGCTTCGTTCGGCTCGCGGTCGCTGTTCTTGGCGAAGAGAGTTATTCCTTCCTTGGTGGCCTCGGGAGTGGCCACGAGAATATCACACATGGTTCCACCCTTCCAGAATAGGGGTGGGAAGTATATGAGCCTTCCCACTAATCCTCCTCGTGGTTTAAGGAGACGGGGAAGCTGTGGCCGTAGCGGGCGCGGATTTTGTCTCCCAGTATTTCGTAGCACCCCTTCGCGTCCCTCTCGACTATCTCCCTCACGAGCCCCTCAGTCACGTCCGGATAAACCGTTCGGAGTGCATTCACAAGCTCGTTGAGCGGGACGAAGCCCTCAACGTTCGGCCTGAGTCCGAACTCCTCGGGCGAGTGGCGCAGGATGTATGCCATCAGCTTGCTGACCCTCACCCTCGACGGCATGGAGAAAAGTTGGGGAAAGGAGTTAAAAACCAAACCTCACGGCAGCTCGATGACCGCCCACACCGGCCTGTGGTCCGAAACCTCCACGTCGCAGAGGCAGCCGTGGTCCTTAACCTCGGCCGGCCAGTCCTTCTTGAGCAGGATGTAGTCGATGTTCTCCTCGTCCCTGACACCGTTGCGCTCCCAGAGGAACGTGTAGGGCGGCCTCTCGGGGAAGGCGTCGCGGTAGTCGCGCGTGAGTATCCCTATCGCCCTCTCATCCGGCTCGGCGTTGGTGTCGCCCGCTATTATCTGGGCCACCGGCGAGTTCTCGGCAAACTTCAAGAGCTCCTCCGCCTGCATGGCTCTCTCCTCCTCGCTGAGGCCCATGTGGACGTTCACCACCGTTATGCCCAGCTCCTCGATGGAGACCTTCTGAGCCGGTCTCGCCTGGCCCACGCTCTCGAGGTTCAGCTCGGCCTCGGTCTTCATGTGCCAGTGGGAGAAGACCGCTATTCCGTAGGTCCCCTCAACGGCCGGCTTGTACTCGTAGGCATAGCCGAGGTGGGCGGAGATGAAGAGGGGGACGTCCTGGTAGCCGTTGCCTATCATTCCGCCAACAACTTCCTGGGCGAGCCACACGTCGGGCTTCTGCTCGGCGAGAAGGTTCACAAGCTCGTAGCCGTTGAACGTTCCGTCGTACGGCCCGAACCCCTGGTGGACGTTGTATGTCCAGATTAGGACGTCTCTCTTGGCCTCGTCGTAGGTGGGACCCGCGTTGAAGATGGCCAGGACGATGACCGAGGCCAGGACGAGACCGATGAGCGGGCCGGCGATCTCCTTCGCGCTTGGAAGGCTTACCTCGGCGCTCTTCCCGTAGGCGCTGAGGGCGTAGACCACCGAGGCGGCCAGGATAAGGGCCTCAAGCCGATCCTCCATGAAGGGCAGGCCTATATCCCTGCCGACGTAGGCCCCGAGGGCGAGCGTGGCTACAATGAACAGGTAAACAGCCCCGATGACTCCCCCTCTGCTGCCCTTCGCGCTTTCAACGAGGGCAATGGTCGATGCCAGGGCGAGGGGAAGACCAACCAGCGAGAGGGGCTTGAGGAAGAGCGTCGCCGAGCCGACTATCAGGAGCGCCATCGCGACCGTTGGCTTCCTCGCCAGGTGCGGGCCAAGGAGCAGGGCAAGGGCAAGGAGCAGGGAGAAGCCGATAAACTCCGGAAGATAATAGACCGTCATTCCGGAGTAGCGCATCACCACGTTGGGGTAAATCAGCCCCAGCTCGAGCAGGGCCGCGAAGGCGTAGAGGCCAAAACCAGGCTTTTTGAGCGTTCCCGGTTCCTTCCAGAGAGCATAGGCCCCCAGGAGCAGGAAGAGCGCCAGGACAACCCTCGTGTGGGGGAAGTCAGCAGGCTCGCCGCCAACGGCCAGGACACGGAGTGAAAGGTCGGCAACGAGTCCCATGGCAAGGTACTTGACGTCAAGCTCCTTGACGAGCGCAAGGGCCACCGGCAGGGCAAAGGCCGCTACGAGGTGGACGTACTCTGTGGCATCGGTGGCGAGGAGTGCGAGGGCGTAGGCGACCATTATTGCCGCCCCGACCTTCCGACCAATTCTCCCCACGAGGAAGGCCGCCAGGAGGAGCAGGAGAATTCCCAGCCCGGATGGAAAGTTCATTCCATAAAAGAAGGTCTTCTCCAGACTCGAGTACGCTCCGGCCACAAAGACCCTGAGGGACGATGCCAACAGCACCCCCGTTCCAAGACCGAGCAGTATTTTATCCCTCTCGTCCACCTTCATATCAATCACCTAAAACCCAAGTTGTTGGGAGAGCACTTAAACTTTGTTGATGTTCCAACGGCTCAAAGGAAGAAGGGTAGCAGGAACGCCAGCGCGCCAAGGAGAAGGGCAATTTCCATCTTCATGAACCGCGAAGAGAAGCATTCCGGTCTTTATCCCCATCTCCCGCCCAAGTAAAGCCGCCGAAGTCCTTGCACCGAGCGAAAGGTCTTCTCTATCGTGGGAATGGCCAGGAGCATGTGGCCGGCGGGGAGGAGAACGAGAAACACCACGAGCATCGCAAGGCCACTAACCCGGGAAAGATTGAAGGGAGGGCAAACTTGGGGCGAAGAAGGGAGAAAAGAGCCCGGGGCTCCACTCAGCGGAATCTCCTGAGGGCCATCTCGGCGGCAACGCTTATCGGGTCTATCGTCGGGCTTATCGGCGGGGCGTAAGCCGTTTCGAGGTAAACGACGTCATCAACCGTTGCATCCTTCTGAGCCAGGGCGGAGAGCGTCATTATCCTGCCCCAGACGCGCTCGCCGCCGACTATCTGGGCGCCGATGAGCTTTCTGTCGGACTTCCTGAAGATTACCTTAACCGTTATCGGCTTTCCACCGGGGTAGTATTCGGGTTTTGTGCTTCCCTTGAACTTGCCGACGGCTATCTCAATGCCCTCCTTCTTTGCCCTCTCCTCGGTTATTCCGAAGGTGCCTATCTCAAGGCCGAAGAGTTCGGTTATTGCGGTGTTGAAGACCGGCCTGAAGGAGATGTCCTTTCCGGCTATGTGCTCCGCTGCTATCTTTGCCATCCTCACCGCGCTCGTTCCGAGCTGGCTAAGGGTTCTCTGACCAGTAACGGCGTCGATCACCTCGGCGCAGTCGCCTATCGCATAGATGTCCGGGTCGCTCGTCTGGAGGTGCTCGTTTACAACGATGCCCCAGTGCACGTCGAGGCCTGCCGCCTTTGCGAGGTCGACGTTTGCCCTAACTCCAGTAGCGACGAGAACCAGCTCGGCCGGAACTTCCTCGTCGCCGATTTTGACGGCCTCAACCGGACTGCCGATTATCTCGCTGACCCCAACTCCGAAGCGGAAGGAAACGCCGTGCTTCTCCATCTCGGCCTGTACGAGCTTGGCGGTGTCTTTGTCGAGCATGGTCGGCATAAGCCTGTCCATGAGCTCTACCACAAGAACCTCCATGCCGAGCTTCGCGAAGGCTTCAGCCCCTTCGAGGCCGATTAAACCGGCACCGATGACGACGGCCTTCTTCGGCTTCCTCTCGGCGATGTAGGCCTTTATCCTCCTCAAGTCGTCGAGACTCTTGAGGGTGAAGACTCCCTCGTTCTCAACGCCCTTTACCGGCGGGACGAAGGCCTTTGAGCCCACAGCCAGAACGAGCTTGTCGTAGGGAACCTCACCCTTGTCGGTGATCACGACCTTCCTCTCGCGGTCTATGGATTTGACCTCCGTTCCGAGCATGAGCTGGATTTTCTGCTTCTCGTAGAACTCGTTTGGGAAGACGATTACGTCCTCCGGCTTCTCTATTGTGCCGCTGATGACGTGCGGCAGGGCGCAGGGGGAGTACTGCATGGTTTCCTCCTTTCCGATGACGGTTATCTCGGCCTTCCTGTCGAGCTTGCGCATGAACAGCGCGAAGTTGCTTCCGGCAGTTCCAGAACCGACGACCACGATTTTCATGAGCACCACCGGAGGGAGAAGGGCGAGGAGGTATAAAAAGTTGGCTTTAACCTTAGGTTCAGCGCATCCATTTACGGGCAATCACCGCGACGATGAGCGCCATGAAGACGGCTCCGGTTAGGGCTTCGATTGCACTGAGGGCTTTGAGCCAGCCGGTGGGTATATACAACTATGTACAAGAAATCCTCATCTAATGAAACTACTGATAGTGCAACAGAACATTTAAATATATAATTTGCAACATATTACCCCACTATGAGTAAGAATCCATCTGTATATAGCACTATTGAAATCTCCAGTAAGCTACTTGATAAGGCGAATGCGGATCTAGAGCTGGCTAAGATTATCTTAAATACCCTAGAACATGTGCCGTCCGAATTGGAAAGTGAGATGAGAGCTAGAGTAATTTACTCTCTGCAACAGGCATGCGAGAAGACACTAAAAGCTTATTTCCTTTCAACATTCATAAGTGGAATGATCGGATTGTCATCATTTATTAGGGAACAAGAAGACAGAAAGGCAGGATATGGAAAATGTGTTTCCCTTTTAAAGCGCTCTAGGAATTATACCCGCCCCAAGGCATTTGGACATGGCTTTGGGGGATTTTTTAATTACATAGCAGAACTCTCAAGAGAATATACATATGGACGAATGAAGGAATACATGATACTTTTGTTTAAACGAATGGCTGAGGATATTAATTATGCCATTGAAAATGGAAATGTACATTTAAGCGACAATGAGAAAGCATTTGTCCAAGACTCTTTTAAAATCATAATCTCATTATTCGAGGACGTATCAGATAACCCCTCCTCTGACCTTCCAGAAACGGAAAGTAATGTGCAACAAGTCCACATAACGAAGGATAAAAAGGAGAAGAATAGACACTTAAGGAGCCCTAAGTATCCCTGTTTGAAAGCAACATCAAAAGAGTATCTTGGGTTGTCAAAACAATTAGAGGGGGAGTTTGAGAGACTAAAGACTGACGTTAATCTAACCCCAGAAAATATCGAGAATTTGGCAGGGGTAGTGTTTCCTGAGAGCTTCTCTAAGCTGGATGTTGATATAGTTTTTCAGGCAGTAATAGATTCTGTCAAACCAATACTAGCGATTCCTTTGCATATATGTTTGTCCAAATATGAAGCTAGCAGTAGATACCCTGATGAATGGGGTATACCCGAAGAAGATTTGGAACTGGGTAATTTAAATACCGCAGTAAACGCGGTGGAAGATTTGTTAAAATCGACATCACGATTATTGCCCCTATCTTCTGAAGAGGACGCCTAATGAGAAGGGGATGATAAAAAGAAACCTCACGGCTCCACAACCGTCCCGCTGTGCTTACCCTTTATCACATCGAAGAGGCTGTAGGCGTCCTTCTTGCCCACGATGTATGTCCTTATCTTGCCGCGCTGGATGAACTTGGCGGCGAGGGCATCCACAACTCCGCTTCCTCCCGCTTTGCTCTCGGCCTGCATCGCTATCTCGACGAGCTGGTCGAAGGTTATCCCGTCGAGCTTCTTCGCGTTCGGGTTCTTCCTCGGGTCACTGTCGTAGACGCCGTCAACGTTTGTCACCACGACGAGAAGGTCGGCCTGAAGGTACTCCGCGAGGAGAGCCGAAACCGCATCGGTCGTGTGGCCGGGGTGAGTTCCGCCCATTATTGGTATCTTCTTGAGCTGGATGACCTCCCAGGCCTTACGGAAGTCCTGGATTACGAAGGGATAGGCCTTCTCGCCGAGCGCCGCTATCAGGAGCATGGCATTGGCACGGGTGATGTGTATGCCGATGTAGTCCTTGAAGGTCTCGTTGGGAGTGAAGGTCTTCGCGGCCTTGATGTACTTGCGCGCCACCTTTCCGCCGCCGACTACCACGGCAACCTCGTGATCCTCGCTTATCTTGATGAGCTCGTAAGCCACCTTCCCGATAAAATCAACGTCCGGGTCGTCAGGAACGAGAACCGAACCGCCTATATCGAAGACTATCCTCATGATGACCCTCACGATGCTAATCGGGGCCCCTTTATAACCTTTTTCTTGCCGGGAAGATGATAAAGAAAAGGGGTCAGCCTATCTGGAAGGCCGAACTCCTCAGCTCTCCCCTCTCGAAGCGGTAGGGGTCGTACCACTCCCAGTCGAGCGGCACGCTGCTCCTTCCCTTGCTCATCAACTCGGCCATGGCCTCCCCAACGGCCGGTGCCATCATAAAGCCGTGCCCGCTGAAGCCTGCCGCTATGTAGAAGTTGTCAAGGAGCTTTCCAATGGCTGGGTTGCTGTCGGGTGTCTTTGCGTAGAAACCGGCCCACTGGCGGACTATGTGAGCGTAGCGCAGCGGCGGGGCGATTCTGACGGCATACTCCAAAACGCCGCGCAGGAAGTCGTAGGTCGGCTCGTAGTCGTCGAGGCTCTTAGCTTTGTGCTCTATCCCGGCACCGCAGATTATTCCGCCGTCCTCGCCGTCCTGGATTATGTAGGCGTCGTTCCAGCTCGGCGGGCAGACCAGCGGTTCGGCCTGTCCGGGCTCCAGCGGTTCGGTTTTGACGAGCTGGTGCTTGTAGGCGGTGATGGGAACGAGGTCCCGCTTTAAGCCAGCCATCTCGTTGATGAGCGGCGCCCAGGCGTTGGCCGCGTTCAAAACGGCATCGACCTTAACGCTCTCGATCCTCCCGTTGCTCCTGAACTTCACGGCGGTTATGGCATCTCCCTCGCGCTCGAAGCCAACCACTTCCGTATGCTCCCTCGCATCAACGCCGAGCTCCCTAGCCCGGAAGAGGTATGCAAAGAGCGTCTTGAAGGGGTTCGCCTTGCCGTCCTTCGGGTTCCACGCTCCAGCTAAGAAAGGCTCGGTGTTGAGGATCGGCACTATATCCTTGGCCTCGTCCATATCGATGAGCCTCGTTGGGACACCGAATTTGTTCTGGAGCTTTATGTTCGCCTTAAACGCCTCAACCTCCTCCTCGCTCGCGGCGAGGAACAGGTAGCCGGTCTGCCTGAAGACGATGTCACTCTCCAGCTCCTCCTCAAGCTTCTCCCATCTCTCCACGGAGTGCTTCATCAGCCTGATGTTCGCTTCGTCCGTGAACTGGGCGCGGATTCCCGTTGCACAGCGGAAGGTGGAGCCCGAGCCGAAGTAGTTCTTCTCGAAGAGGATTACCTCCTCCCCCAGCTTCGCCAGCTCGTAGGCGGTGGCGACCCCTATTATTCCGCCGCCTATGATGGCTATTTTACTCATCGGCACCACCCACTATGACCTCTACGCGAACGGGCCTCGTGGGGACCCTCGCCTTTGGAAGCGGTATCTCCTCCTGCCTCTTTCCAGTTTTCCTCGCGAGGATCGACAGCACTATAGGAATACAAGTCCTTCCCTGACAGGGGCCCATTCCTATGCGGAGAAGCCTCTTGAGCTCCTCGATGTCAGTGACGCCGGAATCGATGAGCGCCTCAATTTCCTCAACGGTGACGTCGTTACAGCGACAGACGATTTTCTTTTCCCCCATTTCAATCACCTCTCACCACAGCCCTTGCTTGCGCAAGCGCTGGCGGAAAAGTTTTTACTCTACAACTCGCTCCGGTAGGTGTGAGAGCGTGACTCAATGCCTTTCTTTGAGTGTTCGCACTTGGAATGCGCCCTTCGGGCGCGGTAAGACTGCGAACCTCTCTGAAATCTCCGCTTTCCAATGGCTCTCCGGTCCAAATACGCTGGATTTTCATTCTCTCACCACCCTAACCGCCCTGACGTCCCAGGCCAGCTCTATCGGCACCTCTACGATGATTATCGGCGTGTCTCCCTTGCTCTTCTCCCTCGGCACGATCGTGAGCACCTTCCCCTTTCCAACAGGCTCGCCGACCCTGTTGAGAAGAACGACTTCTTCGCCCTTCTCGGGAACCGGAAGGAGTTCGTGGGGCATCGTTATCCTCGCCTTGCCGCCGACGTAGTGCACCATGAAGAAGGCCAAACCGGGGCAGATCTGGACGCAGAGGGAGCAGCCAATGCACTTGTCGTAATCGACTATCGGCAGATCGTTCGGGGTGGGCATGCTTATAGCTCCCGTAGGACATATCTCCCTGCACGGGGCGCAGGGTATCTCCTGCGGGCACTCCGGAACGGCGACGGGCCTTTTTCTGAGCCTCTCCTCGCTCGGCAGGGGGATGAACTTTTCAAGCTCCTCAGGGGTGATGTAACCGTTTCTGAGGTAGGCAGGGATTTCACTCACTGGCGACACCTCCAATAAGGGCCTTCTTTATGCCCTCGAGCACATGCCTGCCAAAGGGCCCGGAGCGGAACTCCAGGAGGTCTTTCTGGGCCTTCTCCATCTCCCTGAGCCAGCCCTCGTCCGCTATGCCCAGCCGCAGCGCGGCTGCAATTCCGGCCACCTTGCCCTCGAGCATTGCGGTCGTTGCCTCCTCTATCCCGGCCGAGTCTCCGGCAACAAAGATTCCCCTAACGGTAGTCTCCATCCACTCGTCGCGGACAGCCACGTGCCCGCTGAGCTCGCGGACGTACATTATCTGACAGCCGGCCTGGTGGAGGAGCTCGATGCTGGGCCTCAGACCGACTGCGAGTGCTATGACGTCAACCTCAAAGGTTCTCTCCGTTCCGGGGATGACCCGCCAGTTCTCATCGAGCTGGGCAACGATTGCCCTTTCGACCTTCTCCCTGCCCTCGGCGCGCAGATGGTGTGTCTCGTGAGTATCGGAACGCCCAGGCGCCTAACCTTGGCCGCGTGGACGAAGTAGCCGCCGACCTTCGGCATGGCCTCGACTATCGCCTTCACCTCAACGCCGGCCTGAATGAGCTGATACGCCAGAATAAGTCCCACGTTTCCGGCTCCAACGATTAGAACCTTATCACCGGGCTTGACGCCGTAAGTGTTCATGAGCGTCTGAATCGCGCCGGCACCGTAGATCCCCGGTAAATCGTTGTTCTCGAATGGTATCATCTTCTCCATCGCGCCGGTTGCCACGATAACCGCCCTTCCGCGGAACTCTATCAGCTCGCGGTTGTTCTTGACGGCCAGGACGAGCTTCTCGTCGCCCTCCTGAAAGATGCCAACGGCGGACGTTTCAAGGAAGATTTCAACGTTCTCCCTCTTCCTGGCTTCATCCTCAAGAATTTTGGCTATCTCCACGCCCCTGACTCCCGCGAACTGCTCGCGCTTGCCGAAGAACTTGTGGGTCTGCTTGACGAGCTGGCCGCCGAGCATGGGGTTCTCATCAAGAAGAACGACGCTCGCTCCTGCGTCAGCCGCGTGGATAGCTGCCATTAGGCCGGCTGGACCGCCGCCCACTATAACGACGTCCGCCCTGACGACCTTTGCGTCCTTGAACTCAGGCGGCTTTGCTTCCTTCGGCAACTTGGCCTTTCCGCGCTGGGGTTCGATCCTCATGCCGTCCTCGACGAGGGTTATGCAGGTTCTGACGTTCGGGATTCCGTTCACGACCATCAGACACGAGGAGCATTTGCCGATGGCGCAGAAGAGACCCCTTGGGCGTCTCTCGTTGGCGGAGTAGTTTAGAACCCTGATTCCAGCGGCGTGAAGGGCCGTCGCTATCGTTTCCCCCCCGTATGCCTTGATCGGCCGTCCTTCAAAGTATATTGTAACCTCCCTGCCACGCTCAAAACGCAGAACAGGATGCTCAGTTAAGCGCATGGTGTATCACCCATGCACCTATTCGTTCATGCATTTATGAAAATTTTTCAATCCGAAGGTTCTTCACCTTTGGTTTCAGGGATTACCAAAGCTTTATATATCAGGTGGAGGATAAGTTAGCTGGCGGCGGGCTAGGCCGGGGGGTTCGGCGTCCCCTGCAACCGGAAACCGTCGATATGCCGGGGCCGAAGCCCGGGGGGCGGTTCCCAAAGCCGCCCGCGGAAGCCGGGGCACAACGGTGATCCCTCGTCCCACGGGGCCGGCGGTGGGCGGGGTCCGGCTGGAGGGCCGGACTAACGCCCTTTGCCCGCCGAACCCCGCCAGGCCCGGAAGGGAGCAGCGGTAGGCGGGACGTTCGGCGCTCGTGGGGTAGCGGGGGTGAGCGAGCCCCGGTGGAAACGGGCGGTGGAGGGTTCCCACCCCCGGGCGCGCCCGCCGCCACTAAAGGAAACTTTTCTGACAGAGCCTGATGCTTGGAAAGCAAAACCTTATTAGCCAGATCGCTCTTTTTGCATTTGAGGTGTTTATATGGCGAGCCTTGAGGTCGAGCTTTTCGGAATCAGATTTGAGAACCCGCTCATTCTCGCATCCGGAATAAACGACAAGGTCCCCGAACAATGGATTAGAGCGCACGAGGAGGGCGCCGGAGGGGTGGTCACCAAATCAATCGGAATCGAACCGAGGAAGGGCTACGACAACCCCACAATCGTAGAGCTTCCCTATGGCCTGGTAAACGCGATGGGCCTACCGAACCCAGGCTGGAGGGGTTTCCTCGAGATGGTCGAGGGTTACACCTTCGACTTTCCGCTCATAGTTTCCATCTTCGGAGGAACGCCGGAGGAGTTCGCCTTTCTCGCGGAGAAGCTGAGCGAGGTTGCTGATGCCTTCGAGCTGAACCTCAGCTGTCCCCACGCGAAGGGCTACGGCATGGAGATCGGCCAGAAGCCGGAGAACGTCTATGAAGTCGTTAAAGCCGTGAAAGACGCAACGGACAAACCAGTCATAGCAAAGCTGACCCCGAACATAGACGACATAACGAAGCTCGGTGCAGCGGCGGAAAAAGCTGAGGCGGATGCGGTTTCGGCGATAAACACGCTGAAGGCTGTGGCGATTGACGTATACGCGAGGAGGCCCATCCTCAGCAACCGTGTCGGCGGCTATTCGGGGCCTGGGGTGAAGCCCGTGGCGTTAAGAGCTGTGTACGACCTCGCAAGGACGCTTGACATTCCGGTGATTGGTATCGGAGGAATAACTACATGGCAGGACGCCGTTGAGTTCCTCCTAGCTGGGGCTTCAGCCCTTCAGATAGGGACCACAGTCTCCATCCGCGGCTGGAAGGTTTTCAGAGAGATAAGTGTGGGCATTGAGAGATACCTAGAGGAAGAAGGGTTTTCGAGCGTGGAGGAGATAGTGGGGATGGCCCTAGAGTGAGCGAAAGAGTTATCTAGTAGAAAAGTCTACTATACTATGGTGAACTACTATGCCCTTGACGAAGGTTACCCGTAACTACCAGATAACGATTCCGGCTGAGATAAGAAAGGCCATTGGGATAAAGGAAGGGGAGTACCTCGACGTCGAGCTCAGAGGGGACGAGATAGTGATTAGAAAGGCCCAGCTTGAGTGGCCAACTCTCGACCTTGGAAGGGACTTCACCCCAAAGGAGATAGAGGAGAACACTAGAAAAGCGCTCATGGAGGCTTCCAAATGGGAAGAATAGCCGTCATCGACACGAACGTTGTCCTCTACTCAATTAATCCTAGCTCTAGGAGATACGAAGAGGCAAGAGGGCTAATAAACTCCCTCGACAAAGTCGTGTTGCCAATAATCGTCGTATACGAGCTCATCTGGAACTTAGCAGTGACTGGAGTTCCGCCTAAAGAAGCAAAGAAAACCGTCTCGAGAATCCTCTTAAATGAGAGGGTCACCCTTGTCGATGACAGACAGTACCTCCTCCGGGCTTTTGACCTCTTCGGAAACCTTAGCCTGAAACATTATAATGACTCCGTGATACTGGCAATAGCAAAAGAAACTGGGGCCCTTGCGACCTACGACAAAAAGCTTAGAAAGAGGGGTAGAAAGCTGGGTGTTAAAGTTCTTCCAGAGGTGATAGAATGAAGCGCGCGGTAGTTCTTTTCAGCGGCGGACTTGATAGCACCGCCTGCCTGTACTGGGCGAAGAGGAACTACGATGAGGTCATAATGCTCACCGTGAACTACGGAAGCAACGAGGAGAGGGTCACGAACAGGGTGGCAGAGTTCTTCTCGAAGGAACTGGACGTTCCGCTGAAGGTGGTACGGCTCAACTTCCTTGAGGAGTTTTCGAAGCTGAGGGGAACAACCCTCGTTGGAGGGGAAACGCCGAAGGTTACCGCCGAGGAGCTTGAGGACATGAGCGTTGCGCAGGAGACGGCCAAGAGCGTCTGGGTTCCGGCGAGAAACGTTGTCCTCATAAGCGCTGCCGCCTCGCTCCTAGATGCGCTCGGCGGCGGGGACATAATAGTCGGATTCAACGCCGAGGAGGGAGCCACCTTCCCGGACAACACCCCTGAGTTCGTGGAGAGGATGAACGAGATGCTGAAGTACGGCACAATGGCCGATGTGAGGGTCGTTGCACCGCTCATAGACCTCGACAAGAAGGGAATAGCGAGGCTTTTGAAGGAGCTAGACGCGAAGTACGAGTACTCCAACTCCTGCTACATGCCGAAGGGCTTCACCGAGGACGGAAAGCCGATACACTGCGGCGAGTGTGAGAGCTGTGTGCGGCGCCATCGTGGTCTGATTGAGGCCATCGGCGAGGACAGGACTGTTTACGCGGTTAAGCCCAAGATATGACGTCCGCTCAAAATCCCCACAGCAGTGCAGTGTCGCCCCGGCCCACCGCAAGATTTATAAATCTCTGCCTGCCCCTTATCTTTGGGCGTGGGGCGGTAGCTCAGCCTGGGAGAGCGCCGGACTGAAGATCCGGGTGTCGGGGGTTCAAATCCCCCTCGCCCCACCACTTCTCGCGTGCGGTGGTAGTCTAGCCTGGTCTAGGACACCGGCCTTCCAAGCCGGTGACCCGGGTTCAAATCCCGGCCACCGCACCATTCCGGGTTTACGATGATTTCTGGAACTTCCTCACCCAGAATATCCTTTTCGGGCGATCGGACTCTGGAGCACATCATGAAGTTTCAGGTTTGGCTCTACAGCCTCTTCTGGGGTCAGCCCAAAGATATCCAATCTAACTTCCATTGGTACCGTTCTCCGCGTTAAACCTGAAGCGGAAGATTTATTAGCCATTAAAGTAATCCTTCAAAAGAAATAAACGCATGTGTGTCTGGGTAGCCACACAGAGAAATGGGGAGGTGCACCATGGGAGAAGAGAAGAAGGGGCTGTCGTTTGGAGACGGATTCAAGTTCGGACTTGGATTTTTTACGGCCGCGCTGATATTTTATCTCCTGGTACTGATATTGACGCTGGTTCTGATTGGGGTAATGGGATGGTCAATGCTCAGTTAGGGCAGTGCTCCCACCATAACGCCCCAACCCATTTCATTTTTGTGAAGTACTGCCAAAGAAACACGCGAACTTGGTCAAACCCCGCGCAGGCAAACAAGCTTTTGGAAAAAGTTGGAAAAAGCTTCACCAAAAGTTCGTAGCTCATCGCTAAAGGCGTCATTACAAGCCAGTTTTTCAAATTAAGGCCTTCCTTTTTGAGCGAGAACAAATTGCAAGGAGTCCCTTGGAATGGGTTTGCTTTCTTTTGACGCCCTACGGGCGTATTTTTAGGGGTAAACCCCTTTACAAGGAGTCCCTAAAGGAGTTCTCACTCAAAACAATTGATTTCAAGTAGAACACCTCTAGAGAACTTGCACTTCAAGAAGAGCTACCAACTTTGATGAAACTTTGCGCAGGCAAAGTTTCTTATGGTGGGCCCGCGGGGGTTCGAACCCCGGACCTCCGCCGTGTGAGGGCGGCGTCATAACCAGGCTAGACCACGG
>NZ_LLYW01000030.1 GCF_001484195.1 Thermococcus celericrescens | reverse complement strand
CCCGTCTGCGGGAGGCCTCACGAGGGGGCTCGCTTCCTTCGTGGTTTGTTTAAGTGTCCCGAGACGGGGCTTGTCTTCAATTCAGACTTGGTTGGGGCGTTTAATATTTTGAAGAGGGCTGTGGGAACGATAACCCTGAACTTGGGCGGTTTGTACGCTCAAGGGAGGGGTAATTGGGGGAAGACCGGGCCGGAGGGGTCGAAGACCCGCTTTTTAGTGGGTTTGAATGAGACCCCTCAAACCTCTCCGCCCTTAGCGAGGGGTTAGGCAAACCCCCGCCCTTCACGACGGGAAGGAGGTCAGGTTGCACTTGCGATCGTCTTTGAGTTTCCATCTGCAGTCGTGGGGCTTCTCATATGTGGTCAGACGTTTGGATATCCTCAATATCCTTGGATGGGCGTTCTTGTGGTATTTGCCGGTGGTCTTGATCGGTGTCTTTTCGTCTGGTAGATGTAACATAGGTATAGGAAAGTGCCCAGCTGATCATAAACAGAAAGCCAAGGTTGGCCTTGATGGTCATCGGTACCACAGAAGTTATTACGCCTTTGAGTACAAAGGTCTTGCGATGACCTTTTATTTTAATCTTAGACAAAGTTTCTCGGGTGGTGATGGTGAGGATCGAGGACGTTTACATCTGGGACATAAACGCCAAGTGGCTCGGGATTACTCCTTACCAGCTCATGGAGAACGCCGGCTCAGGCGTTGCCAGGACGATTGAAGAGCGCTTTGGAAAGGGGCTCAAAATTGCAGTCTTCTCCGGGACTGGGAACAACGGCGGCGACGGCTTTGTGGCGGCCAGACACCTCAGCTTCGAGAACGATGTCACGCTCTTCCTCGTGGGGGATGAGGCGAAGATAAGGAGCGAGGAAGCCAGGCACAACTGGGAGATACTCAAGGGCCTCGACTTCGTGAAAATCAAGGTTCTCAAGGATTCCGCCTACATAAAGTCCCTCGACCTGAGCGCTTACGACGTTATCGTTGATGCCCTTCTTGGGGCCGGCACAAGGGGCGAGCCGCGCGAGCCGATACGCTCCGCGATAGAGAAGATTAACGAATACGCCGGAAAGGCCAAGGTAGTCAGCATTGATCTTCCGAGCGGCTACCCAAGCGGGGTTCGCGTTAAAGCGGACTTCGCGGTGACCTTCCAGTGGGACAAGGAAGAGTACGACGGCTTTGAGAGGGTAATAGTCAAAATCGGCTATCCAAAGGAGCTCTATCACCTCGTTGGCCCAGGTGATGCAAAGTTCGCACTCAGGAAGAAGGGCGAGCACAAGGGCCAGAACGGCAAACTGCTCGTTATCGGCGGCAGCGGGGACTACTACGGTGCCCCCTACCTCGCTTCCAAGGCCGCGAGCTATCTCGTTGACCTCGTTTACCTGGCGATGCCCTCTGAACCGGCAATGAGGATAAGCGACCTCGATTTAATCCTCAGGCCTATTGGGGGAAGGAACTTCTCGCCTGGACACGTTCATGAACTCCTGAGCATAGCTGAAAAGGCCGACGCCGTCGTCATCGGCCCGGGAATCGGACTCACTGAGGAGACGAAGGAATTCGTGAGGGAATTTGTAAAGCGCTGCGAAAAGCCGATGGTCATAGATGCCGACGGTCTAAAGGCGGTGGCCGAGGATTTGAGCGTTCTCAATGGAAAGACCTTTGTCTTAACTCCCCACGCCGGCGAATTCGGGGTTCTCTTTGGCGTGAAGCCCGAGAGTTTGTTCATAGAGAAGGCGGAGGTTGTGGGGGAGAAGGCCGGCGAGGTTGGCGGCGTTATCCTGCTCAAGGGGGCCTACGACGTCATCAGCGACGGAAAAACCTGGAAGTGCAACAGAACAGGGAACAGAGGCATGACCACTGGTGGGACCGGGGACGTTTTAGCGGGCCTCGTTGGCGCTCTGCTCGCACTCGGCAACGAACCGTTGAGGGCCGCTTCCGCTGGAGCCTTCCTCAACGGCCTCGCCGGGGATATGGTGAAGGAGGAGCTCGGCGAGAACTTCACCGCTTTGGAGGTTGCGAAGAAAGTGCCGCACGCGGTTAGGTGGGTGATGGAGTTCTGAGGTGGTACGATGGCCGGCCGCCTTTTGAAGGCCTTCCTTTTTCTTGCCGTTGTCTCCCTGGCTCTGGTTTCCTTTCTTATCTTCTTTTCAGGGGAGAAGTACCGGTTGGAGGTCGAGACCCACTTCGGCTCTCCAGTGGAGTTTGAGGGTGCGGAGCTTATGGCAGGCTATCCCAACGGGGTTACCCACGTGGCGCTCTTCAAGTTCAGGCGCTCCGGCGGAGGTGGAAGGGACTTTCGGCTCGTGAAGGCCTTTGACCTTCCCGTCGATTACGTGGTGGCGGAGATACGCGACGGAGATGTGCTCTACTGCAGGGCGGTCTTTGAGGACGGACGCTTCGTCCTCGACGACGGGCACTGCTTCCCGACCCTTGAAGACGCCCTGCGGCGGAGGATAACCCTGAGTTCCTGCATCAATGGCACTTACCTTGGCTACAAAATTGAAAGGAACTCCATCGTTTACTTTCTCTTCCAGGCTTCAAACGAGACAACCTGCGTGAACGAGAGCGTTGAAATCCTTGGAAGAACGTGGGGGATTTTCGCGGAGATCACGGGCAAAAACGGGACTCTCCTGTGCACCCTGGAAGTCGTTAACGGGACATACCTCACCGACGAGGTTGTTATGGTAAAGGAAGAGTGGTGCGGGTTGAGCTGAGGGACTTATTTGGGTTCTCTTTTAACTCAATATTGTTTCATCAAATGGGGCCATTTGAAGACAGTTAAAATCTTTTTCTGTTTTGATTGTAAATTACTACTAAAAAGAAAAACTTTTAAGGACTTGGATTTGATATCCAGATGAAAACCCTTAGAGGTGAATCACTTGAAGTGGCGTCCATTGGTGGCAGTCCTCCTGGGACTGCTCCTGCTTGGAGTGACGGCAGGGAGTCATTGGGGATAATGGTTCTATGGTGTTAAACCGGGTATGGAGGCTTCAAGATGAAAGTGAACGAATCGAACTTTAGGGAGATACTGTTCGTGGACAATTGGGTTAGGGGATTTGTGGCATTTGTGGGTCTTGGCTTTCTATTTGGTGCGTTCGCAGTCGCAGGCTCTTTCTGGAGGGTGGTTAAGTTTGTCTTGGTCCTTTTTCCACTTCTCTCAGTGTTACAGTACTTTACACTTTACCGTTCTGTGATCGGCAAAAAGCTCAGGGAAGAGGGCAAAACTGTAGAGGTTGCTATTAAGGAGACAGAGGCTTACGTTGACAGGGGAGTTGTGGAAGTATTCCTTCTATTCCCCATAGTCTATTCTTGGAGCGTGGTTCTTCTACAAATTCAGCATACTCCTTTCAGTACTCTTAGTCCTTCTGAGCGCGGCAATCTTGGCTTATCTTCACGCAAAGTTCATAACACCCATCGACATTTCGAGAGAACCGTGGAAAATCTCAAAACGCATTTCACGATATGTTCGTGATTTGAAATGTAAAACTTCTAGATAAAACCTCAGATTCGGGGGAGCATTATGAGGGGGTACATTCACAACAGAAAGTTCATCCATAATTTTCTTACACGGTTGGTTGCGGCGGAGGTATTGGTGGTGCTCTTTGGAAAGTATGCTCCAGAAGTGGGTGTTAAGTATGGCATCCTATGGTTGCTTGCAATGACTCCCATCATTCTTTCTTTTTACCGTGATGAGTGGCAAACGCTGTCGAAGGTGTATCCTCCAAGAGAAGCCGACAGAATAGCCAACAATCTCCTGGCCGCGCGATATATGATAGGTTTCATACCAATAACTGCCGCAATACTGGGAAGATGGTTTGATGGAAACCTCATACTCCTTGGCTTGGCAGGCTTTCTCTTTGCACTGCTGGCGGCAAAGCTCCTCACCGATGCTGGTTATCCCTTCAGCAAAGAGGAAAAAGAGAGGATATTCAAAGTGGAATCTATCTAACAGTGCTAACGGTGGTGAAAATGAAGCTCTACGGAACTGAGGTTCCTTCCATCTTATTTTTCCGCTGGTGGATTGCCGAGCTGGTTTTAGCACTCCTTGGTGGTTACTTCGGGAGTGAGGGGTTTTATCCGGAGGCCCTTCTTATTACTGGTTTCTTCTGGCTGGCTTCTTCAACTTTAGAATGGCTCATGTGCTCCGCCTACAGGGATTCTGAGTACTGCTCGCTGGAGAGCAGGCTGTGGTTCGTGTTCTCCGGGGTGGTTCCGGCGTCTAACATCTTCGTGTGGGTTTTCAGGTTTTATCCGTACTCCACCGCGGTAATCTCGCTCCTCTGGACGCTACTGCTCTTCAGGGTTGGCTGGCGTTGGGGGCTAAAGAAACGCTCGGCCTTGTGGATAATAGATAGGACGGGTCACAAATACTAAAAAACGACGGGTGATGAAAAATGGTATCCAAAAATGTGGTTAGGACGATGATGTCGGTTCCGGTCGTTATCCTTGCAGTCAGGGGGTTCTCCCCTGAGACAATGCTCGTTCTGGTCTTTCTCTGGGTTGCGGGTGTTATCCTCCCCCGCGCCTGGGAGTTCCGGAACGGGAAACTGGACAGGGCCTTTTTACTCCGGAACGTCCTTCTGTATACTGCTTTAGTGGTTCTTGTTGGGGCGGAGTACTCCCTCCTTGAGGGGAATGTTCATGGCGTTTCTAAGGAAATGATGATGTTCTTCACGGCCTGGCTTCTCAGTGGGATTTTTGAGTTTCTCTGGCCCGGATTCGCGAGAAAGGGAGCCAATCAAGTGTCGTCGTAAACAGAAACGGGAAGAATGGAAACAACTGGAGTGGGAGACTTCAGCCCACCCCACAGTAGCTCCAGACGGAGTAGCCGTACCCGCCGTTGGCCGGGTCGTGGGCAGGAGCCTCGAGATAGACCCAGCCGTTTGAGTCCACCCACTTGTCAACCCAGCCGCCGAGGTTGCCGGTGTATTCGTGTATGCACGAACCGGCGAACTTCGGAACGTAGACCCACCTTCCGGCCTTGCTTGAGCCGAGGTTGATGTAGGCTATCAGCCCCGGCTTGCTCCCGTAGCCGTTCCTGACGAAGATGAGCTCATCGTTATCGTAGTAGACTATGTCGGTGCTACCTCCTGCGAGGTTGTCGTGTATCCAGATGAGGTTCTTGAGTTTGTCCTTGTTGAGCCACTCCTCGTAGTCGCGGTAGAATATTGTCGGCTGTCCCTCGTAGGTGAGAATGAACGCGTAGGCCGGGTACTTGTTCCAGATTATGTCCGTGTCGTGGTTGGCGACGAAGGTCACCGCCTTGAACGGGTCGCGGCTGACTACGGTCTGGCCGTTCCTGAGGGCATCGACGAGGGCGGGGATGTTGTTGTTATCGAAGGCCTCGTCCATCTTGTAGTAAAGGGCGAAGTCAAAGACCTTGGCGCCGCTGGAGTAGGCCCAGTTGAGGAGGGCATCAACGTTGGTATCCCAGTATTCTCCTACGGCCCAGCCTCCCCACCAGTTCAGCCAGTCTTTGACCACCCACGCTCCGTAGCCCTTGACGTAGTCGAAGCGCCATGCATCAACGCCGATGCTCCGGAGGTAGGCGGCATAGCTTTCGTTGCTGGCCCAGAGCCAGTACTGGTCCCAGCTCTTGTCGTGGCATATGTCCGGATAGCCGCCAAAGGTTCCGGAATCGCCCGCGTGAAGCTCGTTCGGGTGGAAGTCGAGGTAGTTGGCGGTGTACTTGCCGGAGGCAACCCCCGAGAAGTCCGTCCATGTGTAGTCCCCGACGAAGGGGTTCCACTCGAGGTCTCCGCCCGCGCGGTGGTTTATGACGATGTCCGCTATGACCTTTATGCCGTAGGCGTGGGCCGTGTTTATCATGTTCACAAGCTCTCCCTTCGAGCCGAAGCGGGTCTCAACGGTTCCCTTCTGGTAGTACTCGCCGAGGTCGAAGAAGTCGTAGGGGTCGTAGCCTATAGAATAGCCGCCGCTCATGCCCTTGCTCGCGGGGGGAATCCATATTGCCGAAATCCCGGCACTCGCCCAGTCTGGTATCTTCTGGGCTATGGTGTCCCACCAGATTCCTCCACCTGGGACGTCCCAGTAGAAGGCCTGCATTATGACGCCGCCGTTTTCAAGGGTTTCCGCCTTTGCCGGAACTGCCGAGGCGCTGAGAAAGACCAGAAGTACTAGAATTGCCACCAACACCTTTCTGGCCATGGCAATCACCACCAGATGGTCAGAATATATCACCGATGGTGAAATATTTAAACTTTGCCACTATTGTTCATTGTAGGACGTAAAAGAACACCGGGTGGATGATGACCTCCTCCTCGGCCTGAAGGGCGAGGGTTCCAACGAGTTAACCCCTCGCTAATGGCGGGGAGGTTCGAGGGGTAATCCTCATCACCCCTTTTGAAGGGGGTTCGGAGAACCCCTCCGGGAGGGCCTTCCCCCAATTACCCCTACCCGCCGTCAAACCCGACAGGCTCGGGGTTATGGTTTTCACAACCTTCCTCAAAATATTAAACGCTCCAACCAAATCCGCATTCAAGACAACGCCCTCTCCACGGCACTTAAACAAACCCCTGAAAATCCTCCCATCAGGATGGCGTTGGCCGCAGAGGGGACAAAACTGAGAAGTAAAAGCCTCATTAACAAGCAAAACCTGAATACCATACTCCTCAGCCACTTCCTTCAAGCGTTTGATAACATAATTGAACCGCCAAACGTGGGAGAGGAGAAAATTCTGCTTTTTACCATTATCAGAGTTTCTGGCAATTCCTTTGGGATAACCAACAACAATCCTCGAAACTCCAAGGTGATACAGCCTCTCGACAGTCTGCCTGACTGCCGTGTTAATGTAGTGCTTGGCTTGGAGCTTAGCCTTCTCGTGCATTCTTTTGAGTTTCATACTCTTTTTCGCGCCGCTTTTGTTGAGTTTTGACTGATACTCGGCTATTCTCCTCCGCCAGTAGAAGGCTATGCTCTTTAAGGGCCTGCCGTTCACGAGGAAGCTTTCACCGCTCTCAACGTAGACCGCCATTAAATTGTTCACTCCCAAATCAATGCCAGTAGAGAGGTTTCCCAATGGTTCTCTTGGGACTTCAACCCACTCGCCGTTGATTAGTTTTTCTTCCACCGTGATGTTGATGTGAGCGTACCATTTTCTTTTAACGGGATCATACTGTATCTCAAGCCGTCCCTGTTTCCCCTTAAGGTAAATTCTTCCCTTGAATTGAATCCTCAGTCTTTCAAACTTCCCGAGGCGCCTCAACTCAATAACGTTCCCGTCAACCCTGTACTGGTCGTTCCGGAGGGAAATTATGAAGACTTTCTTACCGTTTTCTTCTCTAACAAAGCCGGGAGGTTTTGGTCTGAACCACTCCGGCAATCCTCCACTCTTTTTCTTCTTGTTGAGTTGGAAGAATGAACGCCAGCTTTCGGCGTTTTTTCTGGCTAATTGCTGGACTGTCGAGCCGCCAATCCAGTTTTTGAACTCGTGGTAAGCTTTATTTTCCGTCCCGTTAAAATCAATCTTGCCGAATTCTTTGAATTGTTTTAAACGCTGGTAATTGAGCCTGTTCCAGATTACTGCGGTAGCATGAGCTAACTCGGAGAGGATTTTCTCCTGCTCTTTTGAGGGCTGGAGTTTGACCGTTACCGAGCGCTTCATCTCAAAGCATGGTATGACTCTTAGGCTTTAAAAGAGTGTTGCTTTCCCGCTTAAGGGCTAGCTGGGTGGTTGTTCGTACCCCGCCCCAAAGGACGAGGCTTGTTGAAAGAAAAATGTCAGAAATGAAACATCCCGTTTCAACATTGAGTTTTTCTCTCCGTGAGCTAGCCCTTTAGGGAGGGCCAGTTGAAAGAGAAAGGGCAGGATAACAAGGCTTAGTCATCTTCAATCATCTGTCGGGCCTCTTGGGCCTTTCCGCACAGCTCGCAGCTCTGCATGAAGACAAGCATGTTGAGGAGGTGGAAGAGCTCTATCTCGGTTAGCTCGATGTTGGCTTGGGATATTCTCTTAAGAATCGACTGAGAATTAATCTCTATTTCGTCCAGAACCTCCTTGGCAAGTTTTACCAGCTTCTCTCTGTTTTTTATCTTAAACCCTGCCTTCTCGAGGATCTGGACGAGCTTCTCCGCCTCGACCTGGAGGTAAGCCTGTCTGAACTTCTCTACGCTCTCGTCTGGGTCTGCCTTGATGAGGTACAATCTCGCGGTTCTGGAGTAAACCCTTTCGTTTCCTTGGACTTCAAGCTCCTCCACGAGACCTGCGTTTTCCAGCATCTTTATGTGTCTGTATATGGTCGTTCTGTCCTTTCCGAGGATATCGCTGAGTTCGTTGACTGTCATTGGGCGATCCCTTAGGAGTTGTAGGATTTTGAGTCTGGTCCCTTCCGAGAGCACCTTCACCTTCTCGGGCTCTGTGATTATCAAAACTTCCCTCACTCAGTACTCCTCCAGCTTGTCCTGGGGGGTTTCTCCCTCCTCAACGATCTTCCTACCCGCCGCAACCATGTCTATGCTGTGCACCACGCCGCCGAACTCCTCTATCGTCCTGACTATCTCGTCGTAGTCGAGGTTGTCGCCGGCCATCGTTATCTTGACGTTCTCCGTCTCCTTGTCTATCTCGACGAGAGTTATGTTGACCCCATCGACCCCGTCGAGCTCGCTGAGTCCGAGCGCCAGCTCCGTCACCATCGGCTGGTGCGGTTTAAGCACGTCCAGAACCAGTAACCTTATCCCCTTTGCCATATCCCATCGCTTCCCCTTTGGGAGTTATTTTTTAAGTATTTCTCCCAGCTTCTTCAAGAGCGTCAGGGTCTCCTCGTCGCGGCCCATTCTGGCCATGGCCAGCCACTCGATGGCGTGGATGATATCCTCGTTGGAGAAGTCTTTGAGCGCCTCTTCGTTGGCCTCGATCTCTTTGGATATCTCCGTTTTGTACTCATGCTCTTTCTTGAGAAGCTCATCCATCGTGTTGAGGAGCCCCTCGTCATCGAACTCGTATCCAAGGGCCTTGAATATCTCCAGCTTTATCTTGAGCCTTGAGCGGGCGAAGTAGCGGAGCTCCTCGTCTCCGAGGTACATGTTGATGTAGAAGGCATCGGCCGTTCTTCCGTAGTACTTCTCCACCAGGTTGCCTTTCATCTCCGTCCTCTTGACCTCGACTAAGCCGGCTTCCTTGAGTTTCTCGATGTGGTGGTATATCGTCTGGGGCGTCTTCCCCAGTATCTCGCTCAGCTGAGAGATGGTCATCTCCTTGTTGCGGAGCAGTCCGAGGATCCTTCTCCTCGTGTCCTCAAGCATCAGCTTTATAACTTCCGGGTCCGTTATGACCTTCACTTTCGCCATTTCCACCACCCAATTTAAACGTTCTAATGCTTCTTTTAACGTTATGGCATATAACCCTTTTGCTTTCTGCGGTAGCTTTATATACGTAAAGGCCCTGGTTCATTAGGGCCACTGCTGGACAAAATATCCACCTTCCCGGATGTACCCATCTGGGGAGGAAGGCTTAAATATGGGCTCCCGAAAAACCTTCGGAGGTGGACAAGATGGAGGCACCAAAGCTCGATTTCCTGTTTTATCCGAAGAGCGTCGCGGTCATCGGGGCGTCAAACGTCCCCGGAAAGATAGGAAACTCGATAATGCGCTCGATAACGCTCAAATTCGATGGAAAGGTCTACGCAGTCAACGTCAAGGGCGGCGAGGTCGAGGTCAACGGGAAGAAGTTCCAGGTTTACAGGAGCATTAAGGAGATACCCGACGATGTCGACGTCGCTGTCATAGCGGTTCCGGCGAAGTTCGTCCCCGACGTCATAGACGAGTGCGGCGAGAAGGGGGTTAAGAGCGCCGTCGTCATCTCTGCCGGTTTCAAGGAGGCCGGAAGGGCCGAGCTTGAGGAGGAGCTTGTTAAGCGCGCCAGAAAGTGGGGAATAAGGCTCGTCGGTCCGAACTGTCTCGGCGTGACGAACCTCGAGAACGGCTTCGACTGCAACTTCAACCCGCCGGAGAGACAGGCGAGGCCGCCCTTCGGAAAGGTCGCCTTCATGAGCCAGAGCGGTGCCTTCGGTGCTGCAATCCTCGACTGGGCCGCCAGCCACAAGATAGGAATGAGCAAGTTCATCAGCCTCGGAAACATGGCCGACCTCGACGAGAGCGACTTCATGGCCTACCTCGGCGACGACCCGAAAACCGGAGTCATCACCGGCTACATAGAGGGCGTCAAGGACGGAAGGAAGTTCTTCAACACGGCCAAAGAGGTAACCCTCAAGAAGCCCGTCGTCATACTCAAGAGCGGTAGAACTGAGGCCGGCGCCAAGGCCGCAGCTTCCCACACAGGCTCTCTGGCAGGCTCCTTCAAGATATACGAGGCCGCCTTTGAGCAGACCGGCGTTCTGAGCGCCAAGAGCATGCGCCAGCTCTTCAACTACGCGAAGGCCTTGGCGATGCAGAAGCCGGCGAAGGGCAACAGGGTTGCGATAGTCACCAACGGCGGCGGTGCTGGAGTCATGATGAGCGACGGCCTGCTCGAGAGGGGAATGAAGCTTGCCGAGCTGAGCGAAGAAACTAATGAGCGCTTTAGGAAAGACATCGAGGAAGGCAAGCTCCCGCACCACATGAGCTACAGGAACCCGATAGACGTCATCGGCGACGCCCCGTCGAGCAGGTACGAGATAGCCATGCGCTACGCGCTGGAGGATGAAAACGTTGACGTCCTCGTCGTCATAGCGCTCTTCCAGAGCCCGGCCCTCGACGAGGGAATCGTCGAGGCGATGGCCAGGATGCAGGAGTACGGCAAGCCGATAGTCTTCGTCGCCCCCGGTGGGACTTATCCGCACAAGATGGCCAGGAACATCGAGCTCAAGGGCGTTCCCGTTTATGAGACGGTCGAGGACGGCGTCGATGCTGTCTACGCCCTCGTCAAGTACGGCGAGTGGCTGAGGGAGAATGGAAAACTTTAAATTCCCTTCTTCCCTTTCTCTTCCCATGCCAGGTGATTGCTTTTGGCCCTGGTGAAGCCGACCTCTTCTTGACCGTCTTAGTTTGGAGTTTCGTTTCCACTGGAGATGGAGGTGCTTTGAATGGACGACTTTAAGGTCACCCCATGGGACGTTGAGGGTGTGGTAGACTACGCGAAGCTTATAGTCGAGTTCGGAACCAGTCCGCTAACGGACGAGCTTATAGAGAAGACCGCGGAGCTTACGAAGAGCGAACTTCCAATATTCTTCAGAAGGAAGTTCTTCTTCTCCCATAGGGACTACGATAAGGTTCTTGCCGACTACGAAACGGGGAAGGGCTTCTTCCTCTATACCGGCAGGGGGCCGAGCGGACCCATGCACATTGGCCACATCATACCGTTCTACGCCACCAAATGGCTCCAGGAGAGCTTTGACGTCAATCTCTACATCCAGATAACGGACGACGAGAAGTTCCTGTTCAAGGAGAAGCTCACCTTCGACGACACGAAGAGATGGGCCTACGACAACATCCTCGACATCATAGCGGTTGGCTTCGACCCGGATAAAACATTCATCTTCCAGGACAGCGAGTTCACTAAGATATACGAGATGGCCATTCCGATAGCCAAGAAGATAAACTACTCGATGGCCCGCGCGGTGTTCGGTTTCACCGACCAGAGCAAGATTGGGATGATTTTCTACCCGGCCATACAGGCGGCACCGACGTTCTTCGAAAAGAAGCGCTGTCTGATTCCCGCGGCAATAGACCAGGACCCCTACTGGAGGCTCCAGAGGGACTTCGCGGAAAGCCTAGGCTACTACAAGACAGCAGCCATACACAGCAAGTTCGTGCCGGGTTTAACCAGCCTCAGCGGAAAGATGAGCGCGAGCAAGCCAGAGACGGCCGTCTACCTCACGGATGACCCCGAAGAGGCGGGCAAGAAGATATGGAAGTACGCCCTCACCGGCGGAAGGGCCACCGCGAAGGAGCAGCGCGAGAAGGGAGGAGAACCCGAGAAGTGCGTCGTCTTCAAGTGGTTCGAGATATTCTTCGAGCCGGACGACAAGAAGCTCATGGAGCGCTATCACGCGTGCAAAAGTGGCGAGCTCCTCTGCGGCCAGTGCAAGCGCGAGCTGATTGAGCGCGTCCAGAAGTTCCTCAAGGAGCACCAGAAGAAGCGCAAGGAGGCCGAGAAAAAGGTCGAGAAGTTCAAGTACACCGGCGAACTGGCGAGGGAGCAGTGGGATAAGTCCATTCCGGAGCCGCTGAGGGGCTGAGCTGGATTTTTAGTTCGTTCCCTCAAAACTTTTTTATACTTCCCGATGTTAACTTTTACATTTTTCTTTTGAAAGCCTCGCCCTTCGGGGTGGGGAGGAGGTCAGGAACTTGGGGTTCTTCCTGCGGCACTCCTTTTATTAAGGGGTTCGGTTTAGTTTGACCGGTGGTGGCATGGTCAGGCTTCCGTATATGGACGGCTTCTACGAGCTGAGGCCGAGCAAGATAGTTGCCCTCGCCAAAAACTACGCCGAGCATGCGAAGGAGATGGAGAGCGACGTTCCGGAAAGACCAGTCTTCTTCCTCAAGCCTCCAAGCGCCCTCATCGGTCCCGGCGAGCCTATAATCCTGCCCAGAATGAGCAAGAGAGTAGACCACGAAGTCGAGCTTGCCGTCATAATCGGAAGGAGGGCCAGGCGCGTGCCGAGGGAAAAGGCCATGGACTACGTGCTCGGCTACACGATACTCCTTGACATAACCGCTCGCGACCTTCAGGCCGAGGCAAGGGAGAGGGGCCTTCCCTGGAGCATGGCTAAGGGCTTCGACACCTTTGCCCCGGTCGGTCCGAGGGTGGTTGATAAGCGAGAGCTTAACATCGAGGACCTAGAGATAGGTCTCAAGGTGAACGGCCAGCTCAGACAGCTCGGACGGACGAGCGAGATGGTCTTCAAGGTCCCGGAGCTGATAGAGTACATAAGCTCGGTGATGACCCTCGAACCCGGGGACATAATAGCGACCGGAACTCCCGCTGGAGTAGGCCCGCTCAGGCACGGGGACAGGGTTGAGGCGTGGATAGAGGGAATTGGAAGGGTCGAGTTCGATGTTCTGGCCGAGGGTTCGATACTCTGCTGAGAAACTTTTTTAAGTTTTTAATCTTTAACTGTCTTCGGTGGTGTCATGAAGCCCGTCCGTTGGCTGGTGGTTGTCGTCCTTGTCCTCTCAATCCTGATTGCGGGCTGTCTCGACAACAACTTCGTCTACACCAGGGGAAAGAGCGTTCCAGCCGGGGAGAGCAGAGAGTGGCCCTTCAGGGGTCCGGCGAATCTGACGGTTGAGATAAGCTCCAGCGTTCCCATTGAGGTGAAGGTTGTCTCCTCCGACGGGACCGTGCTGAGGGATTTTGGAACCGTCAGGGAAGTGAATGCGGTCGTTGAACTTCCGAAGGGCAGGTGGAAGGTCGTGGTGAGGAACCCCGGCAAAGAGACCGCGGTCATTGACGTGACCATTAAGGTCTGAGCCTTCGTTTTTCCCAGAACTTTTCCTAAATCGCTTCAGCATTTTCAAGTTTCAACTAACCGTCGTTCGGCGGATTAAACGGCACATTAAACACCCTTCGAGCCTTCAATGTCGTAATGTGCGTTGGTGTCCACTTGTCCATCTTCCTGATGAATTTTTATTCATGCTGAGACTAAAAACGGCATAAAAGTCTGTTTTAACTCGTTTTTGGTTTTAAATCCGCGTTCTTGGCATTTACAGGTCTGAAAAACTTTATATTACCAAACGGGCCAATCTCCAAGGAATGCACATTCCTAAAGAACGTGGACATGAATGCTCATAACTGTGCAGGGGGTTGGGAGATGGCGGATGCCAACTGGAAGGTTGGAGACGCGAGCTGGAAGCGTAAGGATTCGGACGAGACCTACCGCGAAGTGACGCCCGCTGCTATAATACTGGGTGTCATCTGGGGCGCCTTCATGGCCGCCAGCTTCACCTACGCGGGAATGATAATGGGCTTCACCTCCGGCGGTTCGGCGATAGCTGCCATCGTCGGCTGGGGAGTCCTCAGGGGAATCCTCAAGAAGGGAACCGTCGTTGAGAACAACATCGTCCAGACCATAGCCTCTGCCGTCAACATCTCCGTTTCGGGAGTCATCTTCACCATCCCGGCGCTCTACATCATGGGACTCCACGAGGAGATAAACACCACGTACTTCTTCCTCGCCACAGCAGCCGGAGCTATACTGGGAATCACCTTCATAATCCCGCTGAGGAAGCAGATGATCGAGATCGACAGGCTTCGCTTCCCGACCGGAACGGCCGTCGCTACCGTCCTCAAGACCCCGGGAAGCGGAATCGAGAAGGCCAGACTGCTCTTCCTCGGCATGGCCGTCAGCGCGGCCGTCTATCTAGTCCAGCAGTTCCCGGTGCTCGGCCTTCCGGAGATAATCCCCGAGTACATTGACCTTGGAGCCATACTCCACCTCCCCGAGTGGGTCAGCCTGGCCATGGCCCTCTCGCTGATGGTCTTCGGAATGGGCCTCATCACCGGAAGGAACGGCCTCATAGTCCTCGCCGGTGGAATACTCTCATACTACATCATCACGCCCATAGTTAAGACCCTCGGCTGGCTCCCGAGCGACGTCACCGGTGGAGCGATTAGCGGCTTCGTCTACGCCAACATGACCAGGCCGCTCGGTATCGGAATGCTCCTCGGCGGCTCGATAGCGGGCCTCATACTCTCGATGCCCGTCATTATAGTCGCCCTTAAGAGCATAGCCAACGCGAGCAAGCTCGGAACCGGCAGGAACGAGGAGCTCCCGATAAAGTACCTCTACGCCGGAATAGCCTTGGCCTTCCTCCTCCTGCTGATAACCACCTACCAGCTCGGCGGCCTCGGTATCGGCAGGAGCCTGCTCACGGCACTCGTCGGTGTCGCCTGGATATTCGTCGCCTCGCTGCTCGTTGCCATGTCCACCGGAATGACCGACTGGAGCCCTGTCTCCGGCCTCTCCCTCGTGTCGTCATGATACTCCTCTACCTCACCGGCAAGCAGGTGCCGCTGACCATACTCCTCGGAGCCACCGTCGGTGTCGCCATCTCCGGCGCCGCCGACATGATGCAGGACCTCAAGACCGGCCACCTCGTTGGCGGTATTCCCTCCAGGCAGCAGAAGGTTGAGCTCCTCACCGCCTGGATAGGCCCGATAATAGCCCTCACCGTCGTTGGCCTCATATGGAAGGCCTACGGCATCGGAAACGAGACCGTCCCGGCCCCGCAGGCCATGGCCCTCAAGTCCATGGTCGATGCGATCCTCGGCGGCAACGTCCCGGTGGACAAGTTCATCGCGGGAGGAATCCTCGGCTTCGCCCTCTCCATGAGCGGAATACCGGGACTTGGCGTCCTCGTCGGCCTGTCGATGTACCTGCCGATGCTCTACATCCTGCCCTACGGCCTAGGCTGTATCGTCCACGAGGTGGCGAAGAGGAAGAAGGGCAACGAGTTCATAACCGAGAAGGTGCTCCCGGTCGCGGCCGGACTGATGGTCGGAGAGGCGGCAATGACGCTCCTCTTCGCGGTCCTGACCGTTATGGGAGTGCTCCACCCGTGAGGTGATGGAAATGAAGAAGCTCGTTGGAAACGTCCTGCTCACGGTAGGCCTCGTTGCGGGAGCCATCACCGCCGCCAGGATCCCTCCCATGTGGGGCGGCTTAGCCGCTTCCCTGGTCGTCATGGGGGCGGGCATCTTCCTCAGGCGCCAGGGTGCGAAGGAGGAGCTCCACAGGGCGGCCCAGAGTGGAACCGGAGGCGTCAGGGAGCTTGAGAGGCTCCTCACCGATGCCCTTGGCAGGATCGAGAGGATAATGGACGCCCCGCGCGAGAAGGCCGTTGAAGAACTCACCGGAATCCTCGAGGAGCTCGATGAGTTCGCCGAGAAGGCGCAGCCCCTCAGGATAGAGGGCCTCATGACCTACGGAACCATCATGAGCGTCTTTAGCAGGGGCGAGAGGGCCCTCAACAGGGCCTGGAGTGCCTTCGCAGACGGGTATGAAAACGAGGGAAGGAGATACCTCCGCTACGGCTACGACGACCTCAAGGAGACCCTCAGCGCGGTCAAGGCGCTGAAGGTCTGAGCTCTCTTTCTTTTCTTTCCCTGGCTATTCTATTACGTAGGTGTGTACCATGAGCCCGCCGTGGCCGATGAGGCGGTGGTGCTTGATCTCGAAGCCGTTCTCCTCTATTGCTTTCTCTATCGCCCTCTTCTCCGTCGTTATAAATACACCGCGCTTCTCGAGAACCTTTGAGAGCTCCTGGAAGAAAGCCGAGTAAAGCCCGGGGATCATGCTCTTTCTGCCTATTTTAAGGCCGTAGGGAAGGTTGCTCACCGCGAAGTCCACACTCTCGACGTATTCGCTCAGCTTGGTGGCATCTCCGAGGAGGAACTCTATCCGCTCCAGGACTCCTGCGGAGAGGGCATTCATCTCGGCCCCGCGCAGGTGTTTTCTATACTTCTCCAGGCCGATTATCCGTCCATCGTAGCCCCTCAGGGCCAGCTCTATCGGAATCGTACCGCTCCCACAGAATGGGTCGATGAATGGGCCGCCGTCCGGTTTTGCCAGCTCAATCAGTGCGTTGGCTATGCTGGCCTTTAGGTGCGCCGGGTGGTCGTAAACGCGCCAAGGCCTCTTATGGAGCGAGCTGTCTCCGGTCGTGTCTACCCCGAGGAAGAAAACATCCCCAACCAGCTCTGCCCGGAATATAACAGCCGGGTGGTCGAGGTTGACCTTCGGAGTTCCGAAGCGTTCTAAACGCTCGAATATCGCCTTACCAACGGTCTTCGAGACCTCTATGCTCGTTATCCTGTGCTCCCCCTTCCGGAAGCTCCTCACGGCGAAGCTCTCGCTGGTCTTGATGTACCTTTCCACCGGAAGGGAAGCCACGAAGTCTTCAATCCGCTTGAGGGCTTTTTCCGGCTCCTCCCCATCTATTCCCTCAAACCTCTCGCTCGCTATCTCCAGAATAACCCGGTGGAGGAGCCTGGAGCGTTCGTTCAGGTACGTTGGGACGCTCAGGTCCCGCTTCCTTCCCTTTTCGTCGGTGTAGTAAGCCTCGCCGACCTCGGCAAGAACCCGCCCTTCAACGCCGAGAGGTCTCTCTTCCACACGAAACGGAACTCCAAGTCTGGAGAGCAGGTTCTCAACCTCCCCCTTTGCAAGATCCTCGATTCCCTGTGAAGTGGTGAGCAGGAGTCTCATGATAACGAATGTCTGGGTTCCCTCTTTTAAGCTTTGTTTGGTTAATGCCTCCGTGCACTTTTGTATAACTTGGTTATTGGATATCAAAATGATTTTATTCCATTGTATGTTATGACATTTTATCTATCGTCAAAAGTTCATTTGTCGAACTGTTAATTTCAACCAACGTAATTCTTATAAGTTTGTGATGTTACAGAACCATACGCGGTGAATGTATATGGGTGGCGATGGATTTGTTAGTTCATTATATCTTGACAAGGTACTCGATGAGTACATTCTGTTCTCGCCAAAGACGCTCCACCTTATTCGGCTGGATGCTGAGAGCTATGAACTGCTTGATTCCATCAGAAAGCGCGGAGTCGAAGAGGGCGTTAGTGAGTTCTTAAAAAAATACCCTGAAATCAGCCCTCAAGATGTGAACCGGGTGATAGAAGGCCTGAAGGCCTTAAGCGCGGTTCCTCCTTACTTGAGCGTGGACTCTAAATCGTCCGAGGTTGTTCCAACTTCCGTTGCCCTCTACCTGACGAGTGCGTGTAACTTTAAATGCGTGTATTGTTATGAGCAGCAGCACGGGATTCTGCCGTTTATGATACGTGATGAAAATGATGCAGATGACATAATTGAGTTTTTGCTTTCCAGGGGGTCTTCCAAACTGTCAGTTGGTTTCTTCGGGGGTGAGCCTCTCCTGAACTTCCACATGCTCAGATATATTGCCGAGACTCTTTCGCGGAGGGCAGCCTCCCTGGGGAAGACCGTTAATTTCAGCATCACCACAAACGGTTACCTGATAACGCCTTCTGTTGTGGATTTCTTCAAAAGATTCCGCTTTAACGTCGTTCTCAGCATGGACGGACCCAGGGAGATACAGAATCACAACAGGCCCACGAAAACTGGGGATCCAACGTTTGACGTTGTAATGAAAAACCTCCGGCTCCTGCTTACCAGTGGTGTTCCTGTGACTGTGAGGGCAACGATACTTCCGGAGCAGATTGACAGGTATTTTGAAATTTTTAGATTTTTTGTGGAAAACGGCGTTAGGAGTGTTCACATTGAGCCCGCATCTATCGGCTCAGATAGTTTCCGCGAGATAGTCTCACCACTGAAGGAACAACTGAAACTCATTGCCGAGTACGAACTCGAGCACATCGAGGAGACGGAGATGTTTAGGTACTCCCACTTCAGGAAGTACTTCACGATCCTCGCCTCAAGGCGTGCCCTTGTCTATCCTTGCGGCGCTGGCAGGAAACTTTTTGGTGTATCCTCGGACGGAAAGCTTTACCCATGTCAGAGGTTCGTGGGAATGGACGAGTTCGTCGTGGGGGACGTTAGATTGGGTGTCAATGTTGATTCAGAGGTGATACAAAAGATACTTCGCAATCCCCCGAGGGAACCGTGCAACCACTGCTGGGCCTATCCCTTGTGTAGGGGAGGCTGTTACTACATAAACTACATGTATTCCGGGGACATTCACAAACCTGACCCCTATTACTGCGAGTTCATTAGAGAGCTGATACGGCTTTCCATGTGGCTTTACGTCAAGGTTAAGCGAAACCACCCTGTGATTTTCGAGAAGATGTTGAAATCACTTGATTACTACTCACCCCCTCACGGGGTGAGCAAGGCTTCGGCCGATGAGTCAAAAATTAAAAAGGAGGTAGGTGAAGTATGGAGTTCGAGGTCGTGAACCCCGGAGACAAGACCAAGATCTGGATCGGGCCCTGTGGAGCTCTCGACCAGGGCGGCTGCCCGTTCCCGGAGGACTGGGAGTGCTGGTGGCCGGAGGACATATGCTACAGACCCGAGCCAATCTGATGGGCTATTCCTTTAATAATTTTTTATCTTTGAACTTTTGGCATAGGAGAGGTAAGCAATGAGACTCCCGATCAGGACCCTCGCCCGGCTGGTGGCGGTTTACCTTGGCGTCCTCCTAGTGATCGTTCTGGTAGCCGGCGCTAGCTCCAACAAGATAGCCTGGGAGTACACCCACGAAGCCGTTCTCCATATCCGTGAATCCAACCCCGCTCTTTACGCCGAACTTGAGAGGAACGCCACCAGGGAGGGCCTGACAGTCGATGAGTACTACCACCGAATACTCACGAAGGCGAAGGGAGTCCGAACCGACAACCTTCTCCTCATGGGGATAGACCTCCTCAGGAAGAGCTTTGACTACTACCGCGAGAACCCCAAGTACGACTTCGCCCACGTCATAAAGGTGACCCTCGCCGTCATGGGGCTGGCCATGGTCTTGACCCTCCTCCTGGGTCTCTTCCTTGGCTTCAGGCTGGCAAATGGAAGGTTTCTTGGGACGGTTGAGGGACTGGCGCGTTTCTTCAACGGCCTGCCCTCCTGGTGGATAGGGGCGGTTCTGATAGCGGTCTTCGCGGTCGAGCTGGGGGTTTTTCCGATAGCCGGCCTGAGGAGCACTCCACCAAAGGAGGGCTTTGAGGGTTTCCTGGACGTCCTCTGGCACCTCGTCCTCCCGGTTTCCACGCTGGTCTTCGTCTACGTCTGGGAGTTCGTGGTCACCGTGGCCCACGAGGTGAGGAACGAGCTTGGAAAGCCCTACGTCCTCACTGAGAGGGCCAAGGGCCTTCCCGAGGGGCTGATATACAGGAAGCACGTCCTCAGAAACGTTTCCATCGTCCTGAGTTCTTTCACGGTCCAGAAGTTCGTGGAGATGTTCACGGATTACATAGTCATCGACGTCCTCTTCGGCCTCGGCGGTCTTGGAACCCTCCTAAGGGCCAGCTTCGTCAGGACCATAGTCCCGGCCATAGGCGTGGTGGTGCGCTTCGACTACCGCCTCTTCTTCGTCGTAACGCTGTCGATAGCCACCATAACGTTCCTCTTCTCCCTGCTACTTGAGCTGACCAAGGGACTGCTCGATCCGAGGGTGAGCTGAAATGGGATGGAAAGCTGGAGTGGCGATACTCGTAATCTTCGCGCTCTTTGTGGCCTTCTCGAACGCGGGCGTGAGCGATGAGGACATTGCCAACTGGGAGAATCTCAACTACTGGAAGGACAACCCGCGAATGGCATATCCCTCGTGGTTCGCCCTATTCGGCGACAGAACTCCCACGGTCTTCCTGGAGCCGTCGCTCGTTGAGGAGAACGGTTCCTCAGTTTACAGGTTTTCCTACGAACATGCCTACCACGACAAACCGAGCGACGTTAGGTTCTACGGCCTCCCCTACGGTGAGGAGGTTGAGATAAGCGTTCTGAGGCCGGACGGGATTAGAGTGCCCCTCTACGGCGGTATAGCGACCTCGAGCAACCTCAGCCTCAACACCAACATGCGCACGGGAGTTGTTTCTTCGCTTTCCGACGTTCTCAATCTCAGCGAAGCTGAATACGTTCTCTTCTCCGCCACTGAACTCCTGTTCTCCCGCGACGGAAGTATGGCGACTCTCAACGGAGAGTACGTCTTTGAGGTTCGCTTAGCGGGAAACGCCACACCCTCCGTTGAAATCCTCGGAACCTGCTACGGTCTCCTCGGCACGGACTCCTACGGCAGGGACATGTGGGTGGGCTTCGTCAAGGGAATGAACAACACCCTCTACCTGGCCTTCTTCACCACCGCCATAATAGTGGCCTTGGGGGTTCTAATAGGTCTCATTTCGGGCTACGTTGGCGGTGCCCTGGGTGAGTTCATAACGTTCCTCCTGGAGGTTCTCGTCGCTTTGCCGATGCTCCCAATCCTCGTCGTCCTCGTCTGGCTCTTCTCCACCCAGGGCTACGGCCAGCAGGTCAGGATAAACCCCGTCCTCTTCATGTTCCTCGTTGCCCTCCTCACCCTCGGGAAGTTCGCCAAGACGGTTAGAATGATGACGATAAGGGAGAAGGTGAACGAGTACGTCAAAGCCGCGGTGAGCATGGGCGCCGGCACGCTCTGGGTCCTGAGGAGGCACATACTCCCGCCGGTTGGGGAGTTCTCCCTCAGGTACTCCACCATACTCCTGGCCAGGATAGTTGCACTGGTTTCGGTGTTTGGGTTCTTCGGCCTGATTCCGGGCACCAACTGGGGGTCGTTCATGATAGAGGCCATGAACCAGGGGGCGCTCTACGGGGGCTACTGGTGGTGGATAGTGGCTCCCGGCCTCGCCATGGCGGTTCTAAGCGCCGGTCTGGCCTTTGTATCCTCTGGCTCCGGTTAGCTACTCCAGTATCGCCACGACCCCTTTCCACTTCTTTCCGAAGCACTCGCTCGCAAGGACGTGCTTGCCTGTCAGCCGCTCCAGGAGCTTTGTTCCGCCGTCGCACTTCTTGAAGCCAGTGGCTATCCCGACTGTAAAGCCCTCTATCTCCCGTATCCCCACGCGCTTTGTGCCGTCCAGCTTTTCCCTCAGTTCGTCGCCGTACTTCCAGAGTATCCTCCTCGGGTCCAGGAGGAGGTCCCTTTCAACTCCCTCAAGGACATCCTCGAAGTCCCGGGTGAACTCTTCTTTTTCCTGTTTCTCCTTTCCGAAGAGGGTGAACCTGCCGGTCTGCCACTCCCTGAGGAACCACCTTGCCGTCTCCTCCAGATCGACCTCACCGCCGGCCTTTATGAGGCCCCTCCTTTCTCCTATCCTCCGGAGGATTTCCTCCTCGCCCTCAAACTCCTCGATGCCGAATTTCTCGGTGAGGGCCTCCTTCCTCGTATCCAGAATACGCCTGATGAGTTTGAGCGCCGGTTTGACGGGCTCGTCTATCTTGTCCGCGGGGAAGCCCCCCTTGATGACCAGCTCGTCGAAGTCGTCTATCGGGATGACGCCGGGGCTGTCGAGGAGCCATAGCTTTTTGCTCAGCTTTATCAGTTGTTTACCCTTTGTGTAGCCGGGAATCGGGGCGGTTCCAACTGCTTTCTTTCCCTTCAGGGTGTTGATTATGGTGCTCTTGCCGACGTTGGGATAGCCGATGAGGGCCACCTTGACCTTTTCCCTCTCATCCAAAAGCGGCCTGGCGAGCCTCTTTATCTCCCTCCTCAGTATTCCGGTTCCCTTCCTCTCACGGGCGGAGATGAAAACCACGGGTATCTCGCTCTTTCTCTTGTACTCCTCGGCCCATTCTTTTGGTACCAGGTCGGCCTTGTTCATGACTAGGAGGAGTGGTTTTTCCTCCTCCAGGATGAGCCTCTCAAGCTTTCGGTTCCTCGTTCCTATGGGGTCACGGGCATCGACGACCTCGACGATAACGTCGGCCTCGTCAACTACCTCCCTCACCACTCTCCACGCCTTTCTCGCCTTCATCTCTCACCACCGTTATCTCGAAGATTACGGTGCCGCCGTCCGTGTACGGCGGCCCCGGGTCGAGGCACTGAACGTATGCCTTCTCTCCCCTGCCTAGGCCTAGTTCACTCGGCTTAATACCCTTTCGCAGCGCAACTATGTACGGCAGCAGCGATGCGAATGCATGGGTGCATATTGCGTCCGTTTCATCCAGGTTCACCCTGGGCCCCTCAACCACTATCCTGTCTCCAACATGAAAAACGGGACATTTTCCCCGGATTTCTACTACGCGAATCTCTAACCGCTCCATACACTCACCGAAACCTAAATAAAGATTGAAGTTCAAAAAACTATTCGATATAAGAAGCCAGTTATGATAACGATTGATGGTGGTGCTCAACGTGTCCGAGGATATCGAGGCGAAGATTCGCCGTTTGAGGGAGCTGGGTAAAGCCAGCGCCGAACCAGAGCCCCCCCGTGGCCCCCAAACCCGCCCCTGCTAAAAAACCCTCCCGGAGACCGCGCTCGGTTGGTAGTATCCGCGAGAAAGAGCGGAGGAAGAGGATCCTAATAGGAGTTTCTATCGTGATAATTGTGCTAATTCTGACATCAGTTGGCGCCTACATCTATCTCCAAAACCGTGCCGCCGAGGAACTTACCAACGCCAGAAACAAAAAACTGGCTGAGGTTAACCTCTACTTCAAGCCCGATATATTCAACAATACCAACTGCTCCCCCAAAGCCAACGCTATCAAATCCCAGCTGCTCGACCAGATCCTTCACGCCAAATCCGTTGATGAACTCAATGCCGTTGATGTTAAGGGGAGCTATGACATTGCGTTGCGTGAGTACAATTCGTGTATCGATGAACTCCATCGGGTGGAGCTGGAGAAGCAGCTGAACCGGACAAAGGAGCAGAAATTAAAACTCCTTGAGCTTGAGTTCCAGCCGCTTCTCTCGATGCCTCTCCCAGATGACATCCGCACCAAAACTGTAACGTACATGAACGACCTCAAGGAGCGCGTCATGTCCGCCACTAGTGTTGATGAGGTCAACTCCATAAAGGCCGACCCGTACCTCCTGGAGGTGTGGAGGGACTACTACTATTGGCGCATTGACGCCCTCCCGGGACAGGATGTGATACTTGAGTACGGAGACTCCAAGAAGATGGTCACTAAGGCTGATGCCAAAGCTGTGTTGGGAGGCATTATGGACTATAAGGAGCTTATGAAGTACAACGTCGTGAAGGTTGAGTGGGTGGAGATGTCCCTTGTCCTCCCCAAGAGAAACATAAACGGTGCGTTCCTTTCGCCGGGTGACAGAATAAAACTCTTTATCCAGGGCCAGAACACAACGACGGTTGACGGGTACTTTGAGCTTGTCCTCCTGCCGGTTCAGTCGGGTTCGATATCAGTGAGTGAGTCCCAGAGTCAGTCAAGTTCCTCCTCCACTTCCTCATCGACCACTTACAGTGAGAGCCACTCCTCATCCGCTTCCCCGGGTGGAGCCTCGATATCTGACAGCAGCAGTGCGAGTGACTCCGTCACCAACAGCCAGTCAGTGAGTCAGAGTTCGTCTGGCAGTTACTCCTACAGCGTGAACCTGGCGGAGATACTCAAAGCGATAGCCGCCGGTAAGATACAGGCCAGCGAGGAGGTTAAGCAGCAGCTCAGTGCGTACGGATGGAAGGTTCTTGACCTCGAGAAAGACACGTCACTGGAGGCCATTGACCACAACACCCAGCTGCTCGTTATAGTCAAAGTTCCCTCGATATTTGTCCCGGACGTGCTGGCCAACCAGAACTCCCTTTACCTTGTCAGAGTATCGACGTGAGGTGATAGCCGTGAAACGCCCCGCGGCATTTCTTTTACTTTTCATTTCGTTATTTGCGGCTCTGCCTGGCCACTATCAAGTGCGGGCCGCAGGCACACTCCAGGGTGATGTTCTAATCGACCTTAACGTTACCCTTGTAAACACCGCCCCGTTTCCCAAGTTTCTTGTTCTCAATCCCGCGTACAATATAACCGTTTACCGGCGCGGGAACAATGAGACGGACCTTGGGTTCTACATAGATAAGGGAATGAACCTTAACTACAATCCTGGCATATGGATTATGCCGTACGAAACCGTTGTGATAAACGTCAGGGTCTCCAAAACCGAGTCATACTCTCTCCCGTCCATTACGTGTGGGGGAACCGATGGTACCTCCATCGGCTGCGGTGTTGTTGTGCCTCCTCTCCTTAACTCCCCATCCCAGCTCTCGGCGCTCTCAATGTTCCCACTCGTCGATGGACACATCCGTATTCTGGAGTACCAGGGAGTCGTTAAGTTCAACGTGTACTCGGGGGATGAGGGTACATTCAAGAAGTTCTTTGCCGTTACCGTCCCGGTTGTGTTCGTTGATGGGAGGATGTACGACTTCACTCCGAACTACACCATGGACTACAGCGAGTATGTGGACGCACTTTTTGAATACACCGGAACAGGGAGGCGCTCTGTGAACGTAGAAAACAGCGTTCAGATGCCACAGGGGATGTTCCAGCTCACTCCAACGCTTCTTACCGGTGTCAGTGTTGGAATGCCAGGTCAGGTTCTCCCGTCGAATGAATCATACGAGTTGCCTGTGTGGGTCGTCACAACGGGAACCGGTGTGGAGATAACCTACCGTGTTGAATGGAGCGCGGGGGGGCTGTAAAAGTTGGCGTTTGATGATGAGAAGAAGAAAAAGCCCACCTCCTGGATAGATGAAATCCTGAACGGTGAGGGTGACCTATTGGAGAATATGCTGACCTCCAGCAAAAAGACCGCTCCTAAGGAGGAAAAAAAAGAACCTGAGAGAAAGAAGTCCGGTGAAAAAGAGGCCCCAGCGGCCCCGTTCCCCATTGCGGGAAGTGGGGGTATAGACCTTCAGGAGATACTCAGCAAGCCCACCACTCCCGAGGAAGCCGCTCAGAGTCGCCCCACCGGGGCAGACCTTCTGGGGGAGATTTTCTCCACGGCACCGCCGAGGGAGGAGCCCAAGCCCAAGGCGAAACCCACATCACCACCCCCCTCAACCCTTCAGGATATATTGAGCACGTTCCCCCCCGCGGAGGAAACAAAGTACGTTGGAAAGGCTGAGGTTCTCGATGCCTATGGTAACGTTCGCATTTTGCGGGTTAAGGGGGAACCCGTCCCGATATATGAAATACGTCTCCCTAAACTCAGCAGAGAGGAGGAGGAACTCCTCCGCCTCATAAAAGAACGGGCAATAACGGAGCTCCAGATAGACCCCACCGCCTTTCCAAATCCGGAGGAACGGAGAAGGGTCTTCATGAACGCCATCAGGAAAATGCTGAAGTCTGCGGCCCCCCACTTCTCGGAGGGCAGGATAGAGGTACTCGCCGACATGATAGTTCAGGTCATGATAGGCTACGGCAAACTGGATCCCCTCGTCCGCGACGACAACCTTGAGGAAGTCATGGTCATAGGAACCAACAGGCCGGTTTACGTCTGGCACAGGCGCTTTAACATGTGCAAGACCAACATCGTGTTTGAGGAGGAGAAGGAGATACTGAACATCATCGAGCGCATAGCCAGGGAGGTCGGCAGGAGGATAGACCAGCAGAGTCCCCTCCTTGATGCCCGCCTTCCCGATGGAAGCCGTGTGAACGCGACAATCCCGCCGATCAGCCTCGACGGCCCGACGATAACCATCCGTAAGTTCAAGAAGGACCCGCTCACCATCATAGACCTCATCAAATACGGCACTATGAACACCGACATAGCGGCCCTCCTCTGGATCTTTGTCGATGGACTCGGTGTCAAGCCCGCCAACGTCCTCGTCGCGGGTGGTACCGGTTCCGGTAAGACCACCACCCTCAACTCACTCGGGATGTTTATTCCACCGAGCGAGCGCGTCATCACCATAGAGGACACCGCGGAGCTCCAGCTCCCGGTGGAGCACTGGGTGAGGCTTGAGACGAGACCGCCCAACGTTGAAGGCAAGGGCGAGATAACAATGGACGATCTCGTTAAGAACACCCTCCGTATGAGGCCGGATAGAATCATCGTTGGTGAGGTTCGTGGTCCCGAAGCGAGGACGATGTTCACGGCAATGAACACGGGACATAATGGGGCCCTCTACGACTTCTCGGTCATACAGCTCTCGGACGGCAGGTTCGTGCTCATCGGTGATCTCATCGATGAACTCTTCGAGAAGTACTCGGACAGGGTTGAAACCTACAAGGATTTGGAGTACATAGTCCTCGACGAGAAGGATAGGTTCGAGGTAGTCAGCGTCGGCCCCGACCTGAATGCCGGGAAGCACATCGTTTCAAGGGTCTGGAGGAGAAAGGTAAGGCCCGGGGAGAAGCTTATCCGCGTGAGAACGAGGACAGGCAACGAGGTGATACTCACCAAGACCCACCCGTTCTTCGTCTTCTCCGATGGCGACGTCGTGAGAAAAGAGGCGGAGAAGCTGAAACCCGGCGATAGGGTCGCGGTGATGAGGAAACCGCCGAGGCCACCGCAGAGGAAGGCCATCGTAAGTCCGGAGGTTTACGCGAGAATAAGTGACTACTACCTCGTCCCCAACGGAGAGGGCCTCGTGAAGGTTCCGAACGACGGAATCCCGCCTGAAATGGCCCAATATTTAATCTCAGTCAACTCGAAGCCCGTAAGGATTGTCCGCGAGGTGGACGAGAAGCTCTCCTATGCCGTTGGCGTAATCCTCGGCGACGGCTACATCTCCTCGAACGGCTACTACGTCTCGGCCACCTTCGACGACTCCTCCTACATGAACGCCTTCACCTCAGCCCTGTCGGAGTTCCTGCCGGAGAGCGAGCCCGAAATCAAAAGAAACGAGGGCTACACCGTTGTGACCTACGGCTCGAAGATATTCGCCGAGTTCCTTCACAGGGCATTCAGAATCCCAAAGGGCAGGAAGGAGAACCTCGACGTGCCCGATTTGGTGCTGTCGAACGACGAGCTTTTGAGGTACTTCATAGCGGGCCTCTTCGATGCCGATGGCTACGTTGACGAGAACGGCCCAGCTGTAATCCTCACGACGAAGAGTGAGAACCTCGCGAGGAAGGTCTGGTACGCCCTTCAGAGGCTCGGGATAATAAGCACGGTCTCCCGCGTGAGGAACAAAGGCTACAAGGAGGGCGTAATCTTCAGGGTCACCGTGAGGGGCGTTGACGACATCATCAGGTTCAACCGCTCGATTCCCCTCAGGCACTCAAGGAAGAAGGCGAAGCTTGAGGAGCTCATCAGGAAGTACAGACCGCACCGCGGAAAGAGGACCGACCGCGTTCCGATTTCGCCGTCAATGCTCGAACCCATAAGAGGGAGGCTCAACCTCAGGGTTTCCGAGCTTTCAAAGCTCGCCACCAGCCACGCCAGCGAGAAGGTTTCAGAAAGCCTCATACGCCACGTCGAGAAGGGTAGGGTGAAGGAGATAAGGCGCTCCGCTTTGAAGGGAATAGCCCTCGCCCTCCAGCAGGTGGCGAAGGATTTGAACGATGACGAGGCCTGGATTCAGGCGAAGAGGCTTGAGCTCATAGCGGACGGCGACGTCTACTGGGACGAGGTCGTGAGCGTTGATGAGGTCGAGCCGGTGGAGCTGGGTATAGAGTACCTCTACGACCTCACCGTCGAGGAGGACCACAACTACGTTGCCAACGGTATACTTGTTTCGAACTGTATGGGTACAATCCACGCCAACAGTGCCCGCGAGACAGTAATACGCCTTGAGAGCCCTCCCATGTCCGTTCCGAGGATCATGATTCCGGCGCTGGATATAATCATCATGCAGGTCAGGTTCCACAGCAGAAAGAAGGGTACCATAAGGCGCATCACCGAGATAGCGGAGATATCGGGAGTTGAGGGAGAGAGCATACAGCTCAACAAGCTCTACAAGTACGACCCTGCCAAGGACGAGCTCGTATCAACGGGTGTCCCCAGCAGAACCCTCAATCTCCTCGCCCACCACACGGGAATGAGCGTCTCTGAGCTGGAACTGGAGAAGGAGAAGAGAAAGATAATCCTTGACTGGATGATTGAAAGAGGTATCAGGAGCATCGAGAAAGTTGGCTACTACATCAGGCAGTTCTACATAGACGAGGAGTCGCTTCTGAAGAAAATCGAAGCCGAGGGCAGCACTGAGACGAGCAGGCAGATAAGGACTTTGATTTGAAGGTGATGTCGATGGGGGTCTTCGATGCGTTTGTCAACTTCCTCGAGCGCCTCGGGGGAAAAACTATCGAGGTTGCGGAAAGGCCCGTCAGAAGGATACCGGAGGGCAAGTCAGTTCAGGAGAGACTGAAGGCCCTCAAACAGCTCCAGAAGGAGATGGAAACTGAAAAGCGGGAGGAGGAAAGGGAGAAGCAGCTTGAAGAAATCCTGGAGTGGCGGAAGCAGGAAATACAGCGCCCGTTCTTTGACAGGCTTGCGGATGCCATGCTGCGCTACTTTAAGGGTCCCATAGAGTCCCTTACCAAATCCCTCCGGGGCCTGGATGAGGACCTTTACCGTGCCAGCATGACAACGCCCAAGGAAAAATACGTTGCCCTCATACTCCTGGTGGCTATTTTCTCCGCGGTGTTCTCTGCCCTGTTTGGATATCTGCTCTACCTGACACCCGATATAATAGTCCTGCTGTCGGTCCTTGGTTTTATCGGTGGATTCATGTACATGAGGCACTACCCCCGCATGGTGTGGAAGAGACGCGTGGTGGAGGTGGAACGTGCCCTTCCCTACGCCCTCAGGCATATGGCCTCACTACTTAGTGCTGGCGTCGGTATCGCGGAGGCCATGCTTTCGGTGTCCAGGGCTGACTACGGCCCAATCTCTGAAGAGTTCGAGTTTATACTGATGGGGATGAGGGCTGGTTCTTCCTTTGAAGACTCCCTATCCAAGTTTGAGCAGAAAATGGGGTCCGAAAGCGTTAGCAGGGTGGTTAAACAGATACTGAGGGCGGTTAAGTTTGGCGGCAACCTCTCCGAGATACTCTATAAAATGGCGGAGGATTTCTCCTTTGAGTACAGGATGAAGTTGGTTGAGTACGTCCAGAAAGTCAACGGTATATCCTTCGTTTACATGTTCCTCACGATCGTCATGCCCACAATGTTCGTCGTTGGCATCCTGGCAGGTTCTGTGATGTCCCAGCATCTCGTCATGCCCCCCGAGGCCCTCGCGGTGATACTGCTCTTCGCGTTTCCGGGGGTGTCGTTCATAATCATAAGCATGATCAAGAAGGGAGAACCCAGGTGATCCGCATGCCCCGTGGAATAACGTCTCTGCTGGTCTCTGCGTTTCAACGGATCCTTCCCCAGAAGTGGGTGAAGCGTTATGAGATATTCATTTATTCGGCGGGATTGAACTTCCTTGCTGTTGAGTATCTCGTTATCTCCATCCTGTTCGGTATTATTGGTGCGCTCCTTGTGGAGATGGTGTCCACATGGCCCTACTCTGTGGCCGCGTTCATTGCCCTCTTCCTTAGTATGGCCTTTGGGTATCCCTACTGGAAAGTCATGAAGCGTGTTGAGGAGATGGAGAAGAACCTTCCCGATGCGTTTTTCTACCTTGCCAGCTCACTCCGTGCTGGAATATCCTTCTCGGAGGCGCTGGAGGAGCTTACCACGGCCAAGTTCGGGGCGTTGACTGATGAGTTTAAGAAGACCGTGGCGGAGATAAAGAAGGGCCGTCCCACCGTCGATGCCCTCAGGGCCTTTGCAATTCGGAACAGAAAATCTGTGGTCCTGTACAGATCGATGATGATTATCATTGAGGCCCTAGAGCGCGGTGCCCCTATGAGCGATGTTCTGGTCTACGTCGGCAACGACGTGAGAGAGATACTCAGAATCAGACAGGAGCGCAAGGCTTCCACGGGCATGCAGATGATGTTTTTTATAATAACCAGTGGATTCATAGGTCCCATGATACTCGCGGTCGTTTATAAGGTCATGGAGACAATGGGAACGGACATGGTGGTACTCCCGGTTGACACTATCAAACTGATACTCCTGGGCTTCGTTGTCATTCAGGCCTTTATCTCCGGCCTTGGAATTGGGGTAATAAGAGAAGGAAAGTACTCAGCTGGGCTTAAGTACAGTCTCATGTTGATGCTTGTGGGTGTGGCCGTCTATCAAGGCGTCTCGTCACTCAACATCAGCGGTGGCTTCGGACTCTGAGTCCTTTCCCTTTTCTATGTCCACTATCTCGACCTCGAACACAAGGGTCTTTCCTGCGAGCGGGTGGTTGAAGTCGAGACTGACGCTCTCTTCCCCGACTTTGGCTATCTTTGCTATCCCCGAGTCAGTCATGACGTACATGCCCTCAACCGGCTCCATCCCTATGTTGGTGAACTCGGTGAGGGGAACGTCTATAACCAGCTCAGGGTTGGGCATGCCGTAGGCCTTCTCCGGCGGAATCGTGACGGTCTTCTTTTCGCCAATCTCCATCCCAATCAGCGCCTCGTCGAGGCCGGGGATTATCTCGCCGACACCGACATTGACGCCGAGCGGGCCGTACTCCCTCTCCTCGACGTATATCTCGTTTTCCCTGGCGATGTCCTCGTAACTCGTGTCAAAAACTTCACCGTTCTCAAACCTGCCTATGTAGTGGAACACCACAAAATCTCCAGCTTCAATCTTCATTTCCTTCAACTCCAAAACTGTCTTCAAGGGGGGTTACTCCCGCGCCTTATAACGCTTTTGGTGTCCCCTTTCGGAAGGCACGACAGGTATATAAGGACGTTGCACTATATAATGCCGGTGATTGACATGGGATACCTTTCTGACATGCTGAGTAAGGAGTATGGAAACCTCGAAGTTAGGGAAGTCTACTCCACGAAGCTGGGGGAGACGGATGTGGAGATACTCGAGGCCTCTGTGGAGGGGGAGAAGTTCATCGCAATGTTCCAGAGCGTTCCGGTTAAGGAGAACCTCTACAAGTGGTCGATAATCATAACCAGCGCCCACAACACCCGGACACTTAAGGGGATGGACACCCTGGAGGGCATAAAGCTGGCCCTCAAGTCGAGCATAGACGCCATGATGGCGGGGATGGGGAAGGGGTGACCGTTCTGGTTAGCCGTGGTTTGTGTAAAGTTTGTAAATCTCGTTGCGGCTAACCTTCCACCCTCCTGTCTTCATTGGGTGGCTTTCGGGGGGAACGGTGACTCCCCACATCTTCAAGGCTTTTGACAGCCCCCATTCAGGCTTAACAACCCCACATATCAAGGACTGCCCATCACAACAAAATCCACCTCAAAACTATTTAAAAATTACGGCAAGACAAAAAACACCAAAACTTCACACTTCTAACCATCTATGAAACAGCCCTCACTCCTCGGGCAGGATGTAGTACACGTAGTGCGGCCTGTTGGTTATCTCGTCTATGAAGACGACGGTTCCCGTCTTTGGTGGCTTGAGGTAGTGGACTTCCCCTTTCTTCGTCGTCACCGCCGCGAAGGCGTCTCCTCTCCTCACACGGTTGCCAACGTTGGCTATGATGGTCTTTGTATAGCCCTCCACGGGGAGGATGAGCAGCTCGTCGCCCTTCTTCAGGTATATCCTGGTCCTCCCGTCGGGGAGAATTAGTATCGCGTCGGCGAGCATCCTTCCCTCCGTTCCGTCCACGTAGAGGTAGAACCTGTCGTAGACCTCCTTCGCCAGGAACTTCGCCCTCTCTGCCTCCACGAAGTCGGGAACCCCTTCATCCTTTCTCAGCCAGACCTCAACGCTTCCCTGGATTATCACACAGTCCCTGGTGACCTTTCCGCCTTTGATGCACTCCTCTGGAGGAACCTCCACGTAGAGCCTCGGCATCTTCTCCATGCTACCACCCAAGGTTTACCTCAGGGTAAAAGCTTTTAAACCTGCCCTTCGTACCACCCTTGATAAAAATGTCCATCAGGGTAAAATTCGCGGCACTCTACACCCTGCTCTTCGCATTGATGACCCTTATGATGGGCTACAGCGTTAAAAACTCCGGACTTCAGCGGAGTGAGGCCCCTTCCTTCGGCGTTCTGTTGCTCGCAATCGTTGCCGTTTCCCTGCTGGTCATTTTTCTCGTTCTCCTGAGCTGGAGGGACCTCTCGCCAGGCAAGAAAAAGTATCCCGTTAACGTCAGGTCCTACCTTATGGCCTGGGCGTTCGCGATAGCCGGTGCGGCCGGGATACTCTACTACATCGGCCGCTCGAATCCCACTCCCCCCGTGAACTCCACCCTCAACTCATCCCTTAACAGCACGACGGCCAACGGCAGCGTTGTCCCTCCGGCCCCGGTTTACCACAACGACACCGTTTCAGCCGCCCCTCCCTCGGGGGTTCCCTCGAGCTACGTTCTCTACGGCGCGGCGCTTCTGTTCCTTGCGGGTTTGTCCTACTTCGCCGTGATCTATTACCGCAAGGCCCTCAGGAAGAGGGAGCTCAGGGAGATGAGGCGCAGGGCCGAGCTTTTCGACAGGAAGGTCGAGGAACTTGGTCTGGAAATGTTCAGCGACCCGAGGGAGGCGGTTGTCGGGATATACAAGAACGCCGTCCTCTGGCTCGAGATACTCGGCGTTCCGTATAAGGAAAGCTGGACCCACTGGGAGCACGCGGAGAGGGTTCAAATTTTCAGAGAGCCCTTCAGGGGCATAACGGAGCTCTTTGAGAAGGCAAAGTACGCCCCGGAGAAGGTTACGTGGGAGGATGCGGAGAAGGCGCTCGAGCTTTACAGGAAGATGAGGGGTGCTGTGAATGAGGTTTCATAAGGTCCTCCTCGTCATAGGCTCCGTCCTGGTGCTCGCGGCCACACTGGCCGGTTCCTACCTGGTCAGGTGGCTGGCCGTTCTCTTCCTGGGGGCACTGATGACGTTCTTTCTGTTCGGTGTCGAGATGAACGTGGCGAGGCGGAGGCGGGACCGCGAGCATAGGGTTGAGAGGAAGACAGACATGGATAGAACCGTTTCCCTCCTCCGAAAGGCCAGAACCGGCAGGGTCGCCCGCTCGCTGGTGGAGGAGAAGATAGCCGAAATCTACGCCACCCTGTCCGATGACTACAACTCCACCTATCACTCACTCCTCACGGACCCGAACGACGCTATACGAACCCTCCGCTCGGAGGGGGATTTTCTCGACAACCTTGAGAAGGCCCTTAAGATTGTGGAGGCTGATTTGAATGAAAGTGGAGGAGATACACGAGAAAGGTAACGCCGTCCTTGGGGAGGTAAGGAAGGCGATAGTTGGAAAGGACGAGGTGCTGCGGCTTATCCTGACCACGATACTCGCCGACGGCCACGTCCTGCTGGAGGACCTGCCGGGGCTTGCCAAGACCCTGATGGCCAAGAGCTTTGCAAGGGCCTTGGGCGTCCAGTTCACCCGCGTCCAGTTCACGCCGGACCTGCTCCCGAGCGACATACTCGGCGTTTCGGTCTTCAACCAGAAGACATTGGAGTTCGAGCTCAGGAAGGGGCCGGTCTTCACCAACATACTCCTCGCGGACGAGATAAACCGCGCCCCGCCGAAGACGCAGTCCGCCCTACTCGAGGCGATGCAGGAGAGGCAGGCCACGATAGAGGGGAACACCTATTCCCTGCCCGAGCCCTTTATAGTAATAGCCACTCAGAACCCGATAGAGCAAGAGGGAACCTACCCGCTCCCGGAGGCCCAGCTCGACCGCTTCCTCGTCCGCCTCCGCGTCGGCTACCCCTCGAAGGCGGAGGAGATAGAGATACTCCGCAGGAGAATGGCCAGGAAGAAGGAGGAACCGGACGTCCAGACGGTCCTGAGCGCGGAGGAAGTGGTCGAGATGCAGAGGGCGGTCGAGGAGGTCTACGTCAGCGACGCCATACTGGAGTACATAACCGACATCGTGACGGCCACCAGGGAGGACAAGAAGGAGATAGAGATAGGTGCCTCCCCGAGGGGAAGCCTGGCCCTTCTGAAGCTCTCAAGGGCCTACGCAGCCCTCAACGGAAGGGACTACGTTATTCCCGACGACGTTAAAGCCGTTGCCGTTCCGGCTTTGAGCCACAGGCTCATTCTCAAGCGCGAGCTGTGGTACACCAAGGTGAGCCAGGAGAGCATAATGGGGAAGCTCCTCGAGCGCGTTCCGGTTCCTAAATTTGAGTGAGGTGAAACGGTGCAGCCGGTTCCAAGAACCCCAACACCCGTTGAACTTGGGAAGGGGCCTGCTGAGGACGCCGGGCCAGAGGGGAGAATGGTCCCAACGGAGAAGGCTGAAGAGCTTTTCCTGGCCCTCTGGCTTCTTGTCCTCATCGCTTTCCTTCTGCTCCGCTGGGAGCTGGTTTACCTCCTCCTTCCGGCTCTGTGGCTCGTCTTCGTTGCGGTGTTCTTCTTCAAGCCTAAGATGATGGTGGAGCTGGAGCGGGTCGTCCCCCACAACCGCTTCCTCGAGGGCACTGAGATTGAGATAGTGCTCAGGATACGGGCCGGTGAGAGGATTCCGAGCCTCAAGGTGAGGGAGGACCTCCCAGAGGGGCTCGAGCTGATAGACGGGAGAACCGAGTGGGTGCTGTCACTCAGAAAGGGCGAGCTGAAGGAACTCCGCTACCGCGTCCGCGTTAAGCGCGGAATCCACGAGTTCAACTGGGTCGAGCTGAGCTACCGCGACCCCTTCGGCTTCTTCCACTTCACGAAGAAGTTCGACCTCTACACCGAGCTCATAGGAGTTCCCATAATAGAGAACGTTCCCACGCCCTACTCCACAAGGGGAACCAAGATAACCGTCGGCTCTCTCCCAAGCCCCAGGGTTGGTGAGGGCGTCGAGTTCCACGCCATCAGGGAGTACCAGCCAGGAGACCCGCTGAAGATAATCAACTGGAAGGCCACCGCCAGAACTGGAAAGATAATGGCCAACGAGTACGAGAGCGAGCGCAAGGTGGACGTGATATTCATCGTCGATGCCTCCTACACCGGGGAGCTGGTCTTCGACAACCTCATTCGAGCGGCCGCTTCGCTCATGCTCAACGCCCTGAACAGCGGAACCAGCTTCGGCCTGCTCCTGGCGGAGGAGGTTCCCCTCTGGGTCCGCCCGGACTACGGCAAGAGGCACTTCTTCAAGTGCATCGACTTCCTCAGCACCGCCAGGCCGGACAGGAACAACATGATAGCCTACCAGGTCGAGCACCTGATACGCTCACGCTTCCCGCCGAGGGCACAGCTGGTTTACTTCTCGCCCCTCCTCACGGAGGAGAGCAGGGAGGCGCTCAGGATAATGTCGTCCTTCGGCTACAACGTCGTCGTCATAAGCCCCGACCCCTACACCGCCGTTGAGCCAAAGAGCCGCGAGGAGGAGCTGGCGCTGAGGCTCCTGAGTCTCCGGAGAAGGGCGATACTGCGAAAGATGGCGGGCTATGGGAGGATAATAGACTGGGACGTCAGGAGGCCGCTGAAGGTTGCCGTGGCGGAGGTGGCTGTGGTATGAGGATAAAAAGAAGGCTCTACTCCCTTGCGCCGCTGGTTCCGCTCTTCCTCCTGCTGGCCATGATCGACCGCCGCACCCTCCTCCTGCTCCCCCTGGCCGTCATGGGCCTTCAGTGGTACTTCATCGGCTCCCTCTTTTTCGTCTCCGTGGGGGCCTTCCTAATCTACACCAGGAACGGCGGTTTCTACGGCCTGGCGGTTATGGCCCTTGCCCTTCTGGTCATAGAGATGGCCCACCTCGACAGGGAACGGGCGCCGCTGGAGCATTACGCCGTCCTTCTGGCGGCGATAGCTCTCGCCTTCCCCACCTACCTGCTGATGTTTTCCCTGTCGCCCCTCCTGCCGAGGCTCGAGGTCACCGCTTTGGCCGCTTTCCTGCTGGTTGTGCTCTACGTCTTCGTCAGGCTGGCGACGGATTAGACGCTCCAGCTCCCCTTTTTCTTCAGAACTTCCCTTGCCCGCTCCAGTCCGAGTTTTACGCAGGTCTCCAGGGGCTCCCCCCTGGCGTAGCCGGCCAGAAAGCCGCCGGCAAAGGCGTCCCCGGCGCCCGTGGGGTCTACGATTTCGTTTTCACTTATGGGGAGCGCCGGAAACTCCCTGAACTTCCCATCGTAGATGAGAACTCCCCTCTCGCCGCGGGTTACGACCACGATTTCGGCGCCCCATTCGTGGAGGGCCGCCGCGGCCTCTTTGACACTCTCCGCGCGGGTCATAACGAGGGCCTCCCTCTCGTTTGGGAAGATGACCTCGGCGCGCGAGACCACCTCCCTCATGAGGTCCGTTTTCTCCCGGTAGTCGGCCATGTACGTCGGGTTAAAGTCGAGGCTCGTCCTCTTTCCTTCGAGCCTTTTGAGGGCTTTAAGCTGCTCCTCCGGGGGGATGGGTGCGATGTGAAACAGCTCCGCCCCCAGGTATTCCTCTGGAATCGGGGTCTCGCCCATCTTCCGGGCGACGCCCATCTCCACGGGGGCATCCACGCTCCCGTCCTCGTGGTAAATCATGTAGATGTGGATGGTCTTCCCTGGCAACACCTGGACACCCTGCACATCGAGGATGGAGGCCAGCTTTTTCATCCATTCCCCGGGAAAATCCTCCCCCACCCTGGTCACGAGGCCCACTTTTGCGCCGGCCAGGGCGGCGGAGGTGGCAACAGCAGCGGCCGCTCCGCCGGGCATGTTCACCCTTCTCCCGTCGGGAAAGACTATTGTGTCTATAGAGACGTGTCCTATGACGACGAGCTCGATCATTTTATCACCCCATCTAATTCTGGACACCGTGTCATTGAATTTGACCCATTTATGTTGCCCCTGGTTTTAAGCCAAGCGGTGGGTATGTGAGGTGGTAATGGATTACCACCCCCATAATTTCAACCTATTTTGGAACTTTTGGGGTGTTTTTAATGGTTTTGTTTAACCAAAAGGTTTTTATATGGGCTATTAACTACTCGTAGTTGGTGATTTCTTATGTCGAAGTTTGGTCTGTGGTGGGTGGAGTGGAATGAGGATGCTGGAACTTATGAGTCGAGGATGACCTTTGGAGGGGAACGGCCAACTTCTTATGATGAAGCCGTCCAGTGGTTCAAGAAGAGGGGTTTTGACAGGGTAGTCTTCCTCAGTGGAGAAGGAAAGGGAATCAATTACACTGGAAACGGTTATGATGATGGGCTTCGCATGGCTTTGTGGCTCTCATCAAGGGTAGGCAGTATGAA